>DBGGTD010000034.1:0-3656 GCA_051162585.1 Elainellaceae cyanobacterium | reverse complement strand
ATCTGCGCTAAAGAGCCGAGAGTCACCCTGCTGATTGAAGTTGAGTGCGACAGGCTCAGCCGCATCGAGATATTTGTCAACATAGGGGTCTGGGCTTGCCCACGCTGTGCTAAAGCCAGTCAAAACAAAACATCCTATGAAAACAGTCGTGAAAAGGCATCGGAAGAAAAATCGTTCCAAGATTGAACGCATGACGTTTGCAGATGTAAGCAACACGAACTTAATAGAAATATAGCAATTTGCCGTTGTGTCAAGCATGGAAAGGGTAGCGTGGGACACGCTCAGCATCCTAACGCGAGAGCGTAAGGCTATAAATACAGGCGATGCAAATAGGCAAGGCAAATAGGCAAGCAAATAAGCGATGCAAATGAGAAAAGAGGCAGAACTGCTGCCCCTTTTCATGAGAACAACAATCACAGTGAGTGGTCGCATCAAGCAATTCAAGCACTGACCACGCGTCGCAATTAGTTATTCGCTTTACCACCCGCCCAATTCTCAGCTCTGACTTTGGGCTGTAAGAGAATGAACCCTGCGATCGCCACTAAATCTTCTTCAGTGAGATTTCGCATTTTGGGAAACACATCTGAGCTGCTTGTCGCCGGGTGTACTTCGGCAATCGACTGAAATCCGTCATAGGTCGTTGGATCTTTCATGTAATCGACCAGCGATTCGATGTTATCTCGCGGCGGATTTGCGCCCTTAAGAGAATCAGAACTTAGGTCAATGTTGGGATTGGTGCGGGTTCCGCCTCCAACATGACACTGAGCACACGCATAGTTAAATTGACGCTTGCCCAATGCGACCTGCTCGATGCTGAGAACATACGGGTCGCCGTTTTCGTTTAGTGGTAATGTGCGGGTTTCTTGGTTTAGCTCAAGGGCGATCGCCCCGTCCACAAATAGCTGGAAAGCCAAGACGAGAGTAACCACAATCAATGAAATGTACCTTTTAAGCATGGTTTTTCCTAAAAAGTGAGGCTTAGTGATAGGAGTTCGACACAACCAGGCTTAATCCCCCAGCGCTCCAGATGGTTTGTATCCAAAGGACATTAGGCAGAGCATGACGAGTTGACATTGACGCCTCAACCATCTCAAACAACTTGGTTTAGATAATTTAGGTAAACTAAAACGTACCCAAAACTGAACGTACCCAAAACTGAGCTTCGCGCAGCCTTAAGCCGCCCACCGTCGGATTAGCATTTCCGGCATCAACAGAGCGATAAACCAGCCGGGTTATTACCCTGTTATGGCGGCATTCGCCAGTCAGGATTAAGCCACTCTAATTCAATATCATGCCACCGAACGGTCGCTTTCCCAAGCCGAACTCGTCTATCTGCCCCCGTGAAACCTGCCATTTTGGCGAAGTATCCAGCATTTAGAAACATTCATCCAGAGGGTGCGGTACGCCGTAAAATCAGATTTGTTCATGTCCTTATGCGTGGTTTTATTTTGATCTGAAATGGCCTTATCCGACATGACTTTAGATGTAGGCGATGTAGCTCCTGACTTTAGCCTTCTTGATGCTACCGGAACGACAATCAGCCTCTCTGATTTTCGAGGGCAGCGAGTCGTGCTGTATTTTTATCCTCGCGACAATACGCCAGGATGCACAAAAGAAGCGTGCAGCTTTCGAGATACCCATTCTGATTTTGATAATCAGAATGTTGTCGTCTTGGGTGTCAGCACTGACGATGCTAAGTCGCATACCAAATTTGCGACCAAATATGAGTTGCCGTTCCCCCTGTTGTCAGACCCCAACGGAACGGTCGCAACCGCCTATGAGAGCTATGGCTTGAAAAAATTTATGGGAAAAGAATATATGGGCATCAGCCGAACCACCTTCATCATTGGCGCAGATGGTAGGATCGAAAAAATATATCGTAAGGTTAAGCCAGACACTCATGCCGCACAGGTTTTGGCAGATTTGAGTGAACTGTCTCAGCCGTAAATCAAGTTCACCCAGGGCAAATCGCATTTACTGTTGGCGAATAGACGGGTTTTGAATTGTTCTCAATAGTTTTCCACCCCCGATTGGCACAATGGCACAGTTTTTGCGACAAGTATGGCGATTTACCCAGGCGGCCATTGGCCTGATTTTTCGTCACCCGATTACTGGAACCAGCATCATCCCCATTCTTCCGGATGGGCGAATTGTCTTAATTCGTCGACGAGACACGGGGCGATGGGCATTGCCAGGAGGCATGGTGGATTGGGGAGAAGATATCCCGTCCTCAATTCGACGAGAGTTGACTGAGGAAACCGGCCTAGAACTCTTAAAGATGGGACGTTTGGTTGGCATATATTCTGCTCCCGATCGCGATCCTCGCTTTCACTCAATTTGTGTCGTAGTTGAAGCAGAGGTTCACGGTACAATGCAGGTTCAAGATACGCTAGAAATCTCGGACGTGCGAGCATTCTCCCCGTCGGAGATTCCCCAGGGTAAACTTTCCCACGATCACGATCAGCAGCTTCAAGATTACTTGGATGGCACCACCATCCTGGCATAGATGCATAGGCTGATCGGCCTTAGATCGAAGTCTGCCCTCAATTTGCCCTGATGCCAGGGGAGACAGTCTGTAAGCTGTCGTAGTCGCCAACTATGACCGTGCTTAGATCGTGCTTACAGCTTGGCGCTTTCGCGTTAGACCATCGAACGCTTAAAGAATCCACGGGCTATACATGGCCAATCTCTTCACCAACCTGCCTATTCACGGTCACGCAATAGGATGACTCTACCGATTCGCAACTCTCGAATTCGTTTGTCACACGGTCAACTATTCTGGCGCGAGGTGGGTCGGGGTGCGACCCTCATCTTTTTACACGGAACGTGGGCCGATGGGAGCCAGTGGGTGCCGGTGATTCAGTCGTTAAGTCAGTGTTATCACTGCATTGCAGTAGATTTATTAGGCTTTGGTGATTCTGAATGGGCGAAGCGCCATTATTCAATCGCCTTAGAGGTCGAATGTTTGGCGGAATATATAGATTCGTTGAAGCTGCGTGATGTTTATCTAGTCGGGCATTCGATTGGGGGATGGGTCGCGGCAAGCTATGCGCTGCGGTATTCGCTTCAGGTCAAGGGGTTGATTTTATTGCACCCAGAAGGCGTTGTGCCCCCTGGAATGCGCGATCGCTGGAGACATGCTCGCTGGCTGACCAGAAACCCTCCCGTGGTTTATTGGATCTTGCGATCGCTCTTGCCCTTGGCTCGGTTGATAGGAGCCCAGGCGTCGATTCAACGGGCGATCGCCCACCGTAAACAACTGCGGCGATCGCCCACCGCGTGTAAGCTTTTGTTTAAGCGACGCAGAGCTGAAATCCGCGAAGAGCTATTAGATCATCAGCTTGAACAGCTCCGCACTCCAATGCTGCTCCTGCAAGGCGAACATGATCAGTCTGAAGGCGCCGCCCTGACTCAAGCCTATGCGATCGCCCCCAACGCAAAGCTGTATTCTATTTCAGATGGGGGAGCTGATGTTTTAGAGCAGAGGCCCGACGAGGTTGCGAGCTATATTGGCGAGTTTTGTAGAGGTTAATTCTTGGTTTGCCGAGGTTTAGCCTGAATTGCCTGAATGCCATAAAAAATCAGATGGGGTTCCAGATGAATTCGCTCGGCAAACTGGGGTGAGGTGCCATGGAGATGGCGACTCAGTGTGGACG
>DBGGTD010000033.1:0-4459 GCA_051162585.1 Elainellaceae cyanobacterium | reverse complement strand
GTGTAGAGTCCCCGCGCCGCGGGGGCTCTACACACGTTTAACGTCCTAATGCGATCGCGTAAGGCTATACCCTCCGACAGAACCGGAGGGTAATTTTTGCGAGGCTTGATCTAAAACAGACAAGTGGATAAAGTACTGACCTTGGTGGCTGAGATTGCCACGGATGCATTCCGGTGCTTTCGAACATACTTATAGATGAATCAACTTAAGTGCTTGGAGTCGACACAGGTTGACTTTGTTTGTACAGGCGCATTGATCTACAGGTTAATGCTTCGCGAATCTCTACCAGCGTTCAAAGTGTTGTCCGTCAATCATGCCCCAACTCCTTGAATTTCGGCATTTTAGAATTTATGCCATTTGAATCCTTAGAATCTATCACTTTCGATCGAGGAGAATCGATGGCTTAATTTATTACTATTTAAGTAATTCACTACATTTCAACAAGACAGTATAAGCACACAATCCGCAAGTATAGCAATCCCAGATGGGTTGTGAGCGGTGGGGCGGGCGCCGCCCGCCCCACCGCTCACGCACAATTCACAAGCGATTTAGGATCGCTATATTTGCAAATTATTTATAAGTCGACGCTGCATCAACATCACGTGGGCATAAGCAGTGCCCAGATAAAAATATTAGTCAGGAGGAAGTAAATATGGTTAGCGCTAATGGAAATCGTCAAAAACGGGTTGCTATCTTAATTGAGAATCATTTCGAAGACTCTGAGTTTTCAATCCCTTACAATGCACTACAAAAAGCAGGGGCAGATGTCACCGTCGTGGGTTCTCGCATGAATGATGAATATGAAGGAAAGCGAGGTCAGGCGGCAGTCAAGCCGACTGCAACAGCGACCGAAATTCGATCAGAAGATTTTGACGCAATTGTTATCCCCGGTGGTGCAGCCCCCGATCGCATTCGTACCAATCCAAATGCAGTACGATTAATAATTGATGCGATGGCGCAGAATAAGCTAGTTGCTGCCGTATGTCATGGGCCGCAAGTGTTGATTGAAGCAGACCAGCTTCGCAACCGACAAGCCACGGGATATCGCTCTGTACGGGTTGATATGCAAAACGCAGGCGCAACCTATGTGGATGAACCAGTCGTCGTTGATAGAAACTTGATTACTTCGCGTCGTCCTGGCGATTTGCCACTCTTTACGGTAATGATCTTAAGCAATCTAGGCATAGGGATTGACGGCACCACCTTTCCTGACACCTCTGATCAGTCATTTGAATGGTGGCAGCTTGCAGAAAAATGGGGCGGTTCTAGTAAGCAAGATATCGTCGATGTTCTAAACGCGGTCATTATCGGTGAACGATATACCCTAGAAGCCTTTCGTCAGTATGGCGATCGCACTATTGATCAAGAGCTGAAGCTGGTATTAGATGAGATTCGCTCAATTAAGCAAGACCATGTTTCAATGCTGGAGAGTCGACTTCAAGCGTTTGATGAAGAAGTAACGTGGCAAGCTATTGGTAGCGATGCGTATGCCACGTTAGTCAATTGGCTTCAGTCCAGCGATGATGAATCTATCATGCGCCGTGCCTTGGGTGACATTCAGACTGGAATCGTTGATTTATCAAAACTGAGCAGTAAGATCACTGATCCAATCACAGTCAATCTGATGTCCCAGATCGAATCCAACCTTGTCCGTTGTGAGCAGCGTTTGGCGTCTCTATACCGCGCCCGTTTAGGCGACAAAGTGGAGTCTCCGATGCCAACAACGTTGACTGCTGTATAGACAATACCCGACGACATAAGTTTTGATGCAGCAGTATCCATTTTGACAAATTTCAGTGAAGAAGGAGGTATTTCTATGACAATGACCGGACTATCCGTATTTGATACAACTACTCAAAAGACCAATGATTGGGTTAATGATGTCACTGCATCCCTCGGTTGGGATGACAAGCACCGGGCATTCCAGGGCTTGCGAAATACGTTACATGTATTGCGCGATCGCCTGACGGTCGAAGAAGCGGCTCATCTAGGTGCTCAGCTACCTATTCTATTAGCGGGCTTCTACTACGAAGGATGGCGACCCGTAACCAATCCCAGCAAAGAGCGTTCTAAAGACGAATTTCTCGCTGGAATTCGGGAGTATTTTCAAAGCGTTGATCCCAACGTTGATGCAGAACAGGTCGCTCGTGCCACGTTTAAAGTTCTAGCAAATCGCGTCTCAACAGGCGAAATCGAGAAGGTCAAGGGAATGATGCCCAAAGCGCTTGAAGACCTTTGGCCCCAACCAACTGCACGATAGCTTCGATTCTTCGAATAATCTAGGAGAGTAGGGTGAAATTCTCTCGCAGAGACCCTTCTTTGCTCCTTGTTCAAATCTCCAAGCAGATTGGTATATGTAGCAATCCCAAATTGATTGTAGGGAAACCAAAATGGGTTTGCAGACGAAATCTTCAAGAAGGGGGCGCCGCCTGCCTCACCGCTCACAACCCATCTACAAACAATTTAGGCTCGCTATATATTGTCGAATTGAGTATTCAATATGAACGTTCCACTAGAGATTAGCTATCGTCATGTCGATAAGACAGAGGCGCTTGAGTCACTGATTCGTGAGAAAGTCGATAAGTTAGAAGACGTATGCGATCACATCAGTAGTTGTCGCATCGCGATCGAAAAGCCTCATGAGCATCCCAGTAGCGGTACTCCCTATCGTGTTCGCATTGACTTGAGAGTTCCACCCGGTCATGAATTAGCAGTTGATAAAAGTCCAGACCAGGGCACCCAGTACGAACCACTGGAAACTCTAATTCGTGAAGCATTTGACGCGGCTCGTCGCCAACTCATAGAGCTCAACGAACGGCAGCATAGCGAAGTGAAGCACCACGAAGATCAATCGATGGGCGCAATTGTAACAACGCTATTTCCAGAAGATAATTACGGGTTTATTAAAACTCTGGACGGGCGTGAAGTCTATTTTCATCGTAATAGTGTCCTCAACAACGATTTCGATCGCCTAGAAATTGGCACGGGAGTTCGAATGTTTGTCACTGAGGGGGAGAAAGGTCCGCAAGCTAGTACTGTGCAAATCGTCAACAAACCTGGAGTACGAGCTAGTAAGGTCGATGAAGAAGAAGAAGAAATTGCTCCTCCAGCAGGGTGGTAATAGATAGGCAAATTTAAGGTGGCGGACCTCCATTGACCTTCAATACTCACGAAATGGCTTTGTCTAGTTCAAAAAAGGCAAAGCCATTTGAGTGTTTCAAACCCACCGCGCTGTGCGCAGGCGAGCCAACGCGATCGCCAAATATAGCCCTACGGGCTCAGGTTTGTGTGGTGAGCCCCCGCGGCGTATGTGTTTAGCGTAACGGCCTACAGATCCCCCTAAATCCATAAAAAGTGTCAAGTGCGTCAGGTCTCACACAAAGGTTTGAACTCGAAGCGCGAAGCTCTGAACTCGAAGCGCGAAGCTCTGAACTCGAAACGCGAAGCTCTGAACTCGAAACGCGAAGCTCTGAACGTGAAGTGCGAGGGCTCACTACACGTTCAACGTCCTAACGCGATCGCCAAACACAAACTACCCACGTTTTGTAAAGAGTCGTTAGCATACAAACAAGTCGATTTCTTTCATTGTCTGTGTCGTTTATCTAACCAGTGATTATGAATGTGCTGACTTCTCTCCTCCGCATTGTTGGAACTGGCGCAACTGCATATGTCACCGCTCGCAACATCCGTGACCCACGGACGCGACCCAATATTTTGGCCGGGTTTCAGCTGGCTGAATCCGGAGCTGTCCCATTTTTGGAGGCATTGAGTCAGCGGGCAGCATCAGAAGGGGATGACTGGCTTGCCGAACGCCTAGCTCGCCATGCCCAAGATGAACGGCGGCATGGCCAGGTATTTGCTCATGCGCTCAAGCAACTGAATAAGCAAGTGATTGATTTCAAATCGCAACAGCAACGTTCGGAGCAATCTAAGAACAAAAATCGTCGCAGCCCGTTTTTCGATGCATACTTTAAGGGCTTCAGCAAGGACGAATTGAATCCGCAGCACATCGATTGGGCAGTTTTCTTTGGCAGCACGTATATTTTAGAACTCGATGCTTGCAACGATTTCAGTCGAATGGCTCGTGCATTGCCAACTCATGACCCCAAATGCGCCAGTCTCCAAAAAGGGCTCTTAAGCGTCGCGCAAGACGAAAAAGGGCACGCCGCCTATCTTCACGAGGCGATGAATCGATATCTATCTCCGCTGCAAGTCATGACGCTGATTGATGAATGGCATCGCCGTAAGGTAGATGCGATGCTGGCGATGGTGAGTGGTTTGATGGAGCGGCAGGGGCAGATGCCGTCGCTGGCGCAGGATGGTGTACCATCAGAACTTTCGGATAATGAAGTAACGCCTTCTCTGGCAACAGCAGCGGGCGATCGCCAATAGGTTATGCTCCCTTGACGCCCATGACTCAAACTGTTCCCAATCCGATTCCTACCGAGCGCACTAAACC
>DBGGTD010000032.1:0-5373 GCA_051162585.1 Elainellaceae cyanobacterium | reverse complement strand
CTATTTCATATCATACCAAACTAGGCAATTTCACTATTTTTTATTTTTATATAGCTTTTTATTTTGAATTTTTGTTGCTTTCTAATTAATGACTCTAATCTTGGTAGAGATAACAAGTCTAGGCTAAGACTTTATCAGCCCGTTAATACAACATATTTCGACATTTATATTATCTTGATTGCTCACCTCCATTAGACAATTAAGTTAACGAAATAAAGAGGGTTTGTCTACAAGGGCGATCGCTCTAAGTCCTTCCAAATAGGCGCTAGAGCAAGACAGACTTGATTGATAATCAAAGAGTACCCTAGCAGGGTAATGTCGAACTTGCAGAGGCTCTGCCACGATATAAACAAGTCGATGAGGCGAACAACAACCGAGCAAACAACTTGATTTCAACTGCTCTATTCTGATTTCGCCTTATCATACATCTCTCGAAGAAACTAGTGAACATTTGAGCAAGGATATTTCTATCATGGCAGACACTGCTACTCCTAAAATTGGTGCACAGGTTCCTTACCAAGTGGGTGAAACTGAAACCTATTCCAAGAACATTCTAGGTCCAGTTGCATTCACGCTTTGTAATCTAAGAGTTGCGGGTTCCGCGATTGAACCCACATGGCCTAAAGAGGTTGCACCCGCTCAGTCTCCTTTCATTGTGGCATCTGACGAAGAATTTGCGGTTAGCGTTGACATCGATTTCAACAACAGCCCATTGACTAAGTTGCTCCTGTGCTTAGGAACTAAAATCACAGTGTGCTTTTCCTTTGAAGGTATTGGTGCTAAAGCGGTCGAGCTTGACCTCGAAGACATGATTGTCACTGAGAAGGACAAGTTTAACTACACCCTCAAGTGGAATGGAACCCCCTCGAAAGCAGGTTTAACATCTGGCTTCTATGCGATCGCAGCAGTTGCCACGGTTGGTCCTGTTGAGCACAAGTGTGCACCTCAGTGTGCATATGGCTTCGGCTATGTCGCAAAAGTTCTCATGCAAGTGTATGAAGCGTTTAACGAAACGCACTAAATCTTCAATCCGTCAGCATTGATTGAATCAATGTTGACGGATGAATAGTCTCCCAGCCTTTTGATCAGTCCTCAACTGACAATCTGGGAGACTGGCATAAAACTGGCAGGCTTAAACGAATATAATTCCTGCTGTCAGGCGGTTATGCCTGCCAGTTTTCCCTATTCAGGATGTTTTAATCCTATGTATAGCCTTACGCTCTCGCGTTAGGACGTTAAACGTGTGGTGAGCCCACGCGGTGGAGCTCACCACACAAACCTAAGTCCGTAGGACTATAGAACTGGGGGAGAGAGACGATGAGTATTTCATCAAATCAACCGAACATTGATGCAAATGGAAACGGGTATGACAATCTGACTCAAATTGAAGGGATTGGCCCCGTTCGGCAGAAGTGGTTTCGGGAACGATTCAATGTTCGTACATTTCATGATTTGGCATGTCTATCCCCCGATCAAATCGAGTCAAGTTTGCGGGATGACCGGAAGCCAGTATCGTTTCATGATATTGAGAGCTGGATCGTGCAGGCAAAAGCACTTGCCCGATCGGCTGTATCCTCTGCACCGATAGATTCTCAAACGCCTCTTGCTGAGACATTTGAACTAAATAATGGAGTGTCAGCCTCGTCATCGGCTCAATCGTCAGGTAATTCAACTGACAGGGCATCTGTTCAAAATGACTCTGTTCAAAATGACTCAGGCGAATGGAAGACGATCGCCTCCTTTGATGTTGAATTTCAAACACGACTGATGGAGGGCGATCGCCAAGAACACCGCACATGGGTTCGCTGCCTCCAAACAGGGCGTGTTCGAATATGGTCGGGGTTTGTTAGCGAAAAGGTTTCTCAGTGGATTGCGGCCCAACTTGATGAGCAGGAATTAAATCTCTCATCATCGGATCACGTATCAGAACAAACACCAAAAGAGTCCGTTTCTACTGCATCGTCTATTTCGGCTACAGGCGTGTCGGCTGATCAGGTATGGTCAGATGATGTAGAATTGAGCGTTCACCCCCCTTCCGATGGAGGAGAATCGTCCCTTTCCGACAATAGTCCTTCAATGGGACATCAAACTCTCTCTCCTATCTCGATCGCCATTAACAGCATACGAGCCTTTCAACATACTGATGCTCTGCAACCCGTCGTGTCAGTCACTCCCAATCATGAGGCACCTCTTCAAATCGCTGGCTCAATGCAGGCACACGAGCCTTTTCAACTCGAACTTGGTGTGACGCTTCCTGGCATTACCGATGCTCATTTCCAAGGAGAAGGAGTCACCGGACATGCCCATGTATACGCCTATAACCGGGCAACGGGATCGATCGAAGCAGTAGGAGACCCTCATACTACACCGATTGAGGACATCAAATCGCACTACACTATCACGCTCCCTAAAGCAGTACTTCCGCAGGGGTTGTACCGCATAAAAGTACTGTTCAATCTTCAAGGAGCGCCCTCTGTGCCAGGTTACGCTGAAATTCCGCTGCTGCAAGTTATTTAGCAAGCCTTCAACCATGAGCACATTTGATTGGGAAAGATTCCTGAGGCGGTGGAGTCGGGAATTACTAGTGTCGCTAGGAGATGACATCCAACAGTTCCCTCCTAATGTCATAAAGTCTGGATGGTTAGGCTATCCAGGTGCTACTGAAACACAGTTAATCCGGGCTGAAACTCGACTGAGATGCGTGCTTCCACCCTCGTATCGAGCCTTTTTGAAAGTGACGAATGGCTGGCGTCACACCACCCCGTTTATTTATAGACTGTGGTCCGTTGAAGAGATTGAATGGTTTGCAGTCCGGCATCAGGATTGGATTGATGCCTTTGTGCTGCAACAGGCAACGGATAGGTCACAGATTCCTGATTCAGAGTATTTGTTTTATGGTGACGAGCAAGATTGCAGTAAGCTCCGAGTGAAATATTTGCAGCAGGCTCTCGAAATCAGCGATCGCGGCGATTCGTCTATCTATCTCCTCAATCCGAACATTGTCACTGCTGATGGCGAATGGGAAGCCTGGTTTTTTGGAGATTGGCTGCCGGGAGCCGATCGCTACCATTCATTTATAGACCTCATGCAGGCTGAATATGAAACCTTTCTAGAACTGCGAGACATCCCATCATCTACTATTTCTTTGATACCTCCACTCTTTCACCAATCACCACATGATGAAATATATCATGAGGGCGATCGCCCCGTTGAGTCTATCCATGAACTCGGTGACATTGCCTCTGAAACCCATGAGCTTGAAACACATGAACTTGAAATTGAAACACATGAAGCAGGTCTAGAGCGATCGCCTGATGAGCACTATGCCATTCCATCTCGTGCATCAGGCTCCTCAGAATGGGCAACGTTAAATCGATTTTTAGTGACCGTTCAAACCCGCCGCAAGGGAAACAAAATCCAGCAACGAACCGGCGCGAACCATTGGCAAACCCATACCAGCCAAACGTTTACGGATAAGCCCTTTGATGATCTCCATGGTTGGATAGACCATCAGCTGAAACAATCTGTGACCGCTTCCCCAGTCGAATCTGACATAACGAGGGAGCATCGTACTCCACGTGTTTCATCAGGACACCCTCCAGCATCAGATCGTTCAACTGCAAGGGTTTATATCTCGAATGTTCACGTCTATCAGCGCTCCCCAATCGACGGGCTACCAGCCTTACCAGGGATACATCCATCATTTCACCCCACTCGTCTCAAGAGTGCTCATCCCGCCACAATTGAACTCTCGCTTACGGTCAGTGAACCCCCCAATCCGCAATCGTTTAGCCCGATCACCTATCTTATCCAGTTCTTTGCTCAAGATTTGGTTCGAGATACGGCCATTCTTTTAGGAGATACAGAAGTCACACTGATGCAAAACCAGTTCATATATTCTGCGATTTCACCCCCACTAGAATTACAACAGGGGCTATATCGGCTACAAATTCTCGCTACTTCAGATTGCGTCAATGCCAAGCCTGCTTATGCGGAGATTCCTCTCCTCCATGCGATATGAGTCGTAGTTCTGTGGTAAGAAATTTCTGGACTGATAGTTAGCAAACACTCATCGAATTCTTAGGGATCGCTTAGAATTCAATCACATTAGATTCAGGGTGTTTTTTTATTCTGAAGATAGACAAGCAAAGTAAACAAGGTAAATCCGCTACAACTCAAGGCTTTGCAAGGAGGTCTATCATGAAACGTCTATTCACTATTGGAGTATCAGCACTCTTGATCTCAATGGCAGCATCATTAACAGCAATGACTGCTAAAGCTGAAGTCATTGGTGCCAACCCTGCTGATTTGGTGTATCTGGCCTACCAAGGCTATCTTACAGAGCAAGGAATTCCTCGCTATGGTCGCCTGATCAATGATTTGCACACTCGACAAGTCACTGTCGATGACGTGATTGAAGCGGGCATTCAAGCGAATCGAATTTCAGAGGACGCACGGACTGATCAGAGCTATCGTCATGCAGTCCGGCTTCAAATTCGTGGATTAGTTTCCAATGATAATGGAGTATAGCCTTACCCTCTCGTGTTAGGGCGTTAAACGTGTATAGCCCCCTCGCGCCGCGGAGGGGCTATACACAAATCTAAGCCCGTAGGGCTATTAACTTCTAGGCGATCGCCCGTCATCTGATGATTTTATCTGATGATTTTAATAGAATGGCGGGCGATCGCCATAACCCGCTACTGAGCAATTTCCGGTATCCTAAAGTCGGAGACTGCCGCGCGTAACGAACTGTATACCACTATGACTGTGCTCGATTATCCACCGATTCCGACTGCTTTTCCGCTAACGGCAGTTGTTGGACAAGAAGCCATCAAATTGGCGCTTGTGCTTGCTGCAATCGATCCGGGCTTAGGCGGCGTTGTGATTGCTGGACGGCGAGGCACAGCAAAGTCAGTGATGGCGCGGGCGCTTCATGCGCTACTACCCCCGATCGAGGTTGTTGCCGGATCGTGCTGCAACTGCGACCCAAATCAACCTGGCGAATGGGATAATGAAACCCGTCAACGATTCAAAAATCTTGAACCCTCTACCCTTCCTCCAACCCAAATTATTCCAGCCCCTTTTATCCAAATCCCCTTGGGAGTGACGGAAGATAGACTGCTGGGGTCTGTCGATGTGAGCCAGTCGGTCAAGCAAGGAAAAACGGTATTCCAGCCGGGGCTATTGGCTGAAGCGCATCGGGGTATTTTGTATGTCGATGAGATCAACCTCCTCGATACCCAAATCTCAAATCTACTTCTATCGGTGATTACCGATGGACGCAATCAAATTGAACGCGAAGGCATCAGCTTTCAACACCCCTGCAAACCGTTGCTGATTGCGACCTACAACCCCGAAGAAGGAGAGTTGCGT
>DBGGTD010000031.1:0-2596 GCA_051162585.1 Elainellaceae cyanobacterium | reverse complement strand
TTCCTTCAGCAACCAATTCCCCTTGATTGATAATACCGATGCGTTCTGCTAAGCGTTCGGCAATTTCCATAATGTGGGTCGTCAAAATGACGGTGTTGCCTTGCGCTACATAGTCTTTGAGAATGTCTTTGACCAGTTTGGCAGCCGCTGCGTCTAGGCCCGTTAGCGGTTCATCTAAAATAATGATTTGAGGATGATGGATAAAGGCTCCTGCGAGTGCCAGCTTCTGCTTCATTCCCCGTGAAAATGTTTCACAAAAAGAATCTCGCACATCCCATAGATTCAGCAGATTGAGTAGGTTTTTGGCGTCAGCAAATGCCTGGCTGGGTGGAATGCTCCATAATCCAGCTATAAATTCTAGATATTCCATTGGATTGAGTTTGCTATAAAGCATCGGCTCTTCTGGCAAATATGCCAACACTTGTTTAGCGGCCTTCGGCTGTTGACGAATGCTGTGCCCATTGAGCCATACATCACCCCGATCAGGTTCTAGAAGCCCGGCGACGATTCGCAGCGTGGTCGTTTTTCCAGCACCATTGGGTCCGAGTAGAGCATAAAATTGCCCCATCGGAATCTGAAGATGAAGATGATTAACGGCAACCTGTGAGCCAAACTGTTTCTTGAGATCAACGATATCTAACGCTGGCGGTTGATTCATGATTCACTATGATGCTCATCAGGCTGGTTTGACTCGCTAAACACATTCTTCAAGATTGTTGGGTCGATGCCGGTAATGATAACTGGCGACGAGCAGGCTTCACAGACTTGCGCATATTTCGGGAACCATTCTTTGATCCACGTTTGGCACCACTAGTTACTCCGTTGGTGGACCCAGCATCCTCTGGGAGCAAGAACTCACGGATAAATCGAGCGATCGCCCGCTGTGCCAAACCGCCCGCAATTTCTTGCCCCATTTGATGAACCTCAGGTTTCGTCGCTAAACGAGACATCAAATTCACTAATTGCAGTGGATCAAATCCTGGCGTTTCTTGCAAAATACCAATAATACGGCGGATATGGGCTACATTGCTCTGGTCATCTTCAACTGGCCGAGCAGGGGGATTTTCGCCATCTAAACCGACCCGTCGACGCAAATTATGAGTCACGCGTTGCAACGTGTCGCGTCCCATCACGTCGATGCTCTTCACAAGTTCATCAACCAGATAATTCCGGATAAATTCTCCTCGCTCAGAAAATAGAAAATCTGCTGTCTGGTCGAGAATTTCACTCATGTCGTAGTCTTCGGTTTTGCTGGCATTGCGCAGCAGATTTTCTAACCGATTCCAACGGAAGCTTCCTTCTTTGAACAGTAAATCTTTCAGGGATGCTCTAAGCTCGGGAGAGGAGTCGGTTAGGAGTCGTCGTGCTACATACGGATATGCTTTACTCAGCACCTTGAAATCTGGATCAGCGTTGATGGCGATGCCCTCTAACGTCACCAAGGAACGGATAATGAGCGCATAGTAAGCAGGCACCCGGAACGGATATTCATACATCAACTCTGAAAGCTGATCGGTAATGCTCTTGAAGTTGAGTTCCGCAACACTAGCTCCTAGCGCATTATTAAACACACCTGCCAGTGCTGGAATAATCGGCGACAAATCTGTATCAGGGCTCAAAAACTCTAGCCTCACATAGTCTGCCGCCAGACCTTCAAAGTCTCGGTTGACTAGATGAACAACCGCTTGCAACAAACCATAGCGTTGATGAGGTTTAACCTCACTCATCATGCCAAAGTCGAGATAGGCGAGCTTGCCCTCAGGCGTTGCTAATAGATTGCCAGGATGGGGGTCAGCATGGAAAAACCCATGTTCTAGAAGCTGGCGCAACGAACACTGCACGCCAGTTTCGATGAGCGCGCTTGGGTCAAGACCCTGAGCACGCATCGCGTCTAGCTGGGTTAGCTTCGTACCCGTCACCCATTCCATCGTCAAGACTCGCCGACGGGTAAATTGCCAATGGATATCAGGCACATAGATATCTGGAAGGTGCCCATACAACTGTTCAAAGCGCTCTGCATTACGACCTTCATGGACATAATCCATTTCTTCGTAGATGCGTGCCCCAAATTCATCCATGATGCCGACTAAGTCGCTTTTGACTTGGGGAATAGATTGACTCGCTCGTTGGGCAAGCAATCGAAGAATGTAAATGTCTAAGCCAATACGCTTTGCTAGACCAGGACGCTGCACTTTAATGGCAACGGTTTCGCCTGTCTTGAGCTTGCCTTTGTAGACTTGCCCCAACGATGCGGCTGCAATGGGACTTGCTGAAATCTCGGCATAAACGTTTTCAGGAGCTTCGCCGAGTTCTTCTTGGATGAAGCGGAATGCAATCGTATTTGGAAACGGCGGTAGCTGATCTTGAAGCTGGCTCAGCTCATCTAAATAAAGGGGCGGAACGAGATCAGGGCGAGTTGACAACGCTTGGCCAATTTTGATGTAAGCAGGGCCTAGATTTGTTAAGATTTCTCGTGCGCGAATAGCTCGACGATGCTCATTTTGTTTGGCCCGCCCCGTTGTTCTATCCCACCACAGGCGAATCGCGAAGGCTGCCAACGGCCAAACGATTGAGAACATCCGTCCCCAGACTTTAA
>DBGGTD010000030.1:0-2748 GCA_051162585.1 Elainellaceae cyanobacterium | reverse complement strand
TTTCAATTATGCTGAAAACTTGGGCGCTGTGTGATTCATTCAATCTAGGGAGGTCAACTCATGACTGCGGCTGCACCGCGATCGCTCGACTGGGACACCTTTGCTGCATCCCTTGATGGCATTGACATTATCCGCGATGCCAATCAGATCGCGAAGCTATCTCAGGACTATTACACCTTTAGCCCCATTCTGCAAGAAAAACTCTCAGACAAGCGAGGCGATCTGGCAGTGCGTCCGACAACTGAGGCGGAGGTGCTGCGCGTCGCACAAGCCTGCGTCAAGCATCGGGTGCCGCTGACGATTCGTGGAGCCGGAACAGGCAACTATGGGCAGTGTGTCCCCTTGAAGGGGGGCGTGATTCTAGATTTGAGTAAGATGCAGCAGATTCGCTGGATCAAACCCGGATTAGCCTGTGTTGAACCTGGCGTCAAACTCGCTGCGCTCGATAAGAAGGCAAGAGAAACCGGATGGGAGATGCGGATGGTTCCTTCGACCTATCGCACCGCCACGATTGGTGGCTTCATCGGCGGCGGCAGCGGTGGCATTGGTTCGGTGATGTATGGTCAACTGCGCGATCGCGGCAGTTTGCATGCAGTACGCGTTGTCACAATGGAAGACCAGCCACAGGTAATCGAATTGCGCGGCGACGACGTGCAAAAAGTCAATCATGCCTACGGGACAAATGGCATCATCACCGAACTGACTATTCCCCTTGCCCCTGCCTATCCGTGGGCAGAACTGGTTGTGGCATTCCCGGATTTTATGGGTGCAGCGCGGTTTGGGCAAGCCCTCTGTGATTCAGACGGCATTATTAAAAAGCTGGTTTGCGTGTGTGCAGATCCAATTCCTACCTACTTTGCTGCATTTCGCAGCGTGATTCCTGAAGGCTCCCATTGCGCGTTGCTGATGGTGTCTGAGTCGTGTTTAGAGCCATTGGCAGATTTGGTTCGAGAATATGGAGGAACGCTGTGCTATCAGAAAGATGCTAGCGATACAGGCAAACGAAATCCCATTTTGGAATATACCTGGAATCACACCACTCTTCATGCCCGCAGCGTTGATCCATCATTGACGTACTTGCAAACCATGTTTCCCTATGACCCAACGCTTACGCTTGTGAACCACATGTATGAGCACTTTGGCAACGAGGTCATGATGCATTTAGAGTTCTTACGCTCTGGAGGGCGGGCTATCCCTGCTGCTTTGCAACTAGTGCGCTTTACTACCCCAGAACGCCTCAGTGAGATAATCAAGTACCACGAAGATCAAGGAGCGTTTATTGCCAATCCTCATACCTATGTCTTAGAGGATGGTGGACGCAAAAGTGTGGATGTGGAGCAGTTGAAATTTAAAGAAAGGGTCGATCCGTCTGGGCTGCTGAATCCTGGTAAGATGCGAGCTTGGGAGAACAAGAACGCGTAGGGTCAATGGTGTATTTAGGATCTGAAGTGATCATTTAACTCTATCAAGCGATCGCACGCCACTTTTTCTACCACCTTGTTGTCGGGGGAATGATTATTTTCATCGGAGAGCTAGTAGATATCGATAGGTTGTTTAGGCGGCAGCGTTGAGGTCGTCGAAGAGGATGGACTAAGTTTAGAGCGGAGTCGTAACACACGAACTTTGACTTTAGAGATAAAATACGCAAGCTTTTCGGTGCGTCGGCATCCCAACATGCTCTGCAAGGGGGCATACATCACGCTCCGAGGCTTGGCTTGAAACCCCGGCGATAGACTGAGCGCTTTGTCTAATACCCGCAAATATCGGATGTAGCGTTTTTTGCTCAGGCTCGGATAATCACCATATAAATAAAACCGCCCAAAGCTAACGTACGCAGTTGCAAGTGCCTGACGGTATCGTTCAGAAAGGTTGTCAAGCTGATTGAGCTGATGTTCAGCCTTTTCCATAATCCGGCAATGCTGAGTCAGCAGTCGTAATTTGGATAGCGTCGAAGCAGTTTGCCGACTATGCCTGCGATAGATTGCATAGCAGCCTGATTGGTAGACAAACTGAGCACCTTTTACTGCAAGTGAGATTAGAAAGTCTCGATCTTGCCCAGATTTTAAGGTTTCATCCCACTCCTGACCGGCAATTGCAGAGCGTCTGAAAAGCAGCGCAACGGGTGGAGTCCATTGCTCATTCGCCAGTAATGACTCCAAAAAGTCGTCTTTCGGTCCACATATTTGAACGTCGCCGAGGGAAATACTGCCATCCGAGGTGTGGTATTGATATCGCCAATCTCCATACACCACATCAGCATCGGTTGTTTCCAGAGTCTGAACGTGTTGTTGAATCTTTTCTGGAAGTATATAGTCATCGGCATCGAGATATTGGATGTAATCTCCTTTAGCCAGACGAAATCCTCGATTGCGGGCATGGTTGCCACCCCGGTTTTCTCCTGTTTCCCAAATGATGCGATCGCCATAACTCTCGATGACCTTGAGGCTATCGTCAGTTGAACCGTCATCAATTACGATGATTTCGATATGGGGATATATCTGATGGAGACAGCTATCAATCGCTTCAGCTACCCAGTTTTGAGCATTAAAACACGGTATGATTACGGATACGAGCTTATGCATCTGCCTTTTTCACGTAGTTGCTGGCGTGTTGGATTGAGGCGTCTCAGCGGGGTGCGATCGCCCCTCGGTGAGATATCGACGTGCATAGCGAGTCGTTAAATAGCGGTTAAAAACTCGTTCAGCAGGACGTAAGAGTTTCTCCAAATAATGGCTCCTGATGCCGAAG
>DBGGTD010000029.1:0-5137 GCA_051162585.1 Elainellaceae cyanobacterium | reverse complement strand
AAGATCTGCCGCTGATTGATGAAATCTTCCGAGGTCTATATGAAGCAGCGAGTTCGCGTCCTCCTCAGCTTCCTCCTGCCCATGCTGATGCGCTGCTTAGTGTGGCACACACTATCTGGAATGATGCCCCGTGGCAGTATTTAGACGAAGAAAAAATCATTGCGATCAAGCTTAACCATGGCGATATTGATACTCTGTATATTTCGCTGTTGGGCATGTTAGGAGTCGAATACGGCATTCTCATGTATCGTTCTCTTGACTCGCTGAAACAATTTCGACAAGCGGTTTTAGAGGCCGATGAATCTGCCGAACATTTAGAAGAAGCCTTCTTAGAACAAGATTGTTTTTTTCTAACATTCGAGCGGGAGGGCGATCAGGAGAGTTTTGAAGAACAAGACGATGATGAAATGCCCGATATCCAACCGGCATTTGGCAACCTCCACCCCCTAGAAGGCATGCGACCTGTTTTGCATGACGAGGAGGCGATCGCTGTTTTAGTTGCCCTTCAAGCCTTACACCGCTTTTTAAATCAGCATTTCGATCGTCTCAACGACGATTTTCCAGACATTACCAGTCGCTACCGGATTCCAAATCCTAATGATCAGAAAAAGAAGATCTCTGTCCAGGTATCAACCCTGCCTGAGCTCGCTGAAGAACTCTTTGAAATGTCTACCGCAGCCAGCCTGAGCGACCTTAGTGATGCTTCTCAGACGTCTCTGCCAGTGCTGCGTCACGATCTCGTGCCCCATAATTCATTCTTTAGCCTTGGGGCACTGCCGTGGGACGTCTTAGAGGTGTTGCGCCACACGGCAAAATTTCATCAACCTGCCGAGGCAGACTTTCCATCCAAGTCTGATGGGTTTCCCATTATTTTGATTCAGACGTCTCGACCCAAGGCGTTGGGGATGATTGAGGCAATCCAGGGAGCTGGCGGGCTACAAGCCATTTGCTTTAACCCTGGTGAAGACCCGTTTGCTCAGCAGCGATATGATCTGGGGATTTTACAGACTCAGAATGGGGATCTACATTTGTTTGGAGAATTTATTGAAGATGATCCGATTCACATACGCGCGCGCAAGAAGTGGGACCAGCGCTGCAAAAAAGCAAACGGGCACTGTGGTCTGGTCATCGCCAGAGGGCTGACGGGTGCTTCGCGGGGCAATCCAAAGCTCAAAGATATGATGGCGGTGTTTGAGGTGCGATCGCTCTCTGCTAGTGACCTGGGGTTAGGCCCCCTAGAACTCATACCCCACGTTGAAATGCCTCAGTTTTAAGGAATCATTTAAGGGATCACGAGTTGAAGAACTGTAACAGATCCTGTCAAACTCGAACATTTGCTTAAGCTGCAGTGATAATATTCCATCAAACTGTTCAGAGAAAGATTTATGACAGAAACTCTTACTGGACAAACGCCTAAATTCGGTGGCAGCACCGGTGGGCTGCTGACTAGCGCTGAGACTGAAGAAAAATACGCCATCACCTGGACAAGCTCTAAAGAGCAAGTCTTTGAAATGCCGACGGGTGGCGCTGCGATCATGCATGAAGGTGAAAATCTTTTTTACTTTGCCCGCAAAGAGCAGTGCCTTGCGCTTGGTGCTCAATTTCGCACTAAGTTCAAGCCCAAGATAGAGGACTTTAAAATCTATCGAATTTATCCCAGCGGTGAAATTCAATACTTGCATCCGAAAGATGGGGTCTTCCCTGAGAAGGTCAATGAGGGTCGTCCGTATGTTGGGAAAATTGACCGAAATATCGGCAAGAATCCTGAACCGGCAACCGTCAAATTCACAGGGCGGAAAACCTTCGATCCATAGAGCGATCGCCTAGGTGGCATTGTCATCATTTGACAGTGTTTGTCTTTATCTCATTACCGGGTAGTCAGGGGCGCGAACGTTTCGTGCCCCTCTACTTTTGTGCTCCGCTATGCTGCCAGCATTTCTCTTAGGGAAAGTGCCAGGGTTTGAGCCAAGCGTGGTTTAGAATAACGTTGCAGCCGTTTGGATGGCTATTCATCCTGCCCGCAAAGGTTCTTGAAGAATGAGCACAGACTATGGTCGCCTTTGATTTTGAGCAATTTTTGGAACTTGCCGCCCAAGGCAACTTTATTCCGGTTTATCAAGAGTGGGTGGCTGATTTAGAAACACCCGTGTCAGCTTGGTATAAGGTCTGTGCTGGGCAACCTTACAGCTTTTTATTAGAATCGGTCGAAGGCGGCGAAAACCTAGCCCGTTACAGTTTTTTGGGATGCAATCCGATTTGGATTCTTGAAGCTCGTGGCAATCAGACTACTCAGATACATCGAAATGGCGATCGCCGTGTGTTTAAGGGCGATCCATTTCAAGTCGTGTCTGATTGTTTACGTCCATATGTTCCTGTTAAGCTCCCGCAACTGCCACCGGGTATTGGGGGGCTGTTTGGGTTTTGGGGGTATGAGCTGATTCACTGGATTGAGCCTCGGGTGCCGATTTATCCTCCCGAAGAGGCAGATCTTCCCGATGGGCTGTGGATGCAAATTGATCATCTGCTGATTTTTGACCAGGTGCAGCGAAAAATTTGGGCGATCGCCTATGCCGATTTGCGCGATCCTGATGTTGATTTGAAACACGCCTACAAAGAGGCATGCAGCCAAGTTGAGCAGATGGTCAACAAGCTGCAATTGCCGCTTTCAGGACACGACACGGTCTTACAGTGGACGCCTCCCTCGGGCGATCGCCCAGAGATGTCTTACACCAGTAATGTCTCCAAGGATGACTTTTGTGCAAGCGTAGAACGTGCAAAAGCTCACATTCGCGCTGGAGATATCTTTCAGGTCGTCATTTCTCAGCGGCTTTCAACCGATTATCAAGGCGACCCGTTTGCCCTATATCGCTCACTTCGCCTGATTAATCCATCGCCGTACATGGCCTATTTTCACTTCCAAGATTGGCAGATTATTGGCTCTAGCCCTGAGGTAATGGTCAAAGCCGAACGCTCTCCTGAGGATGACTCTGCCACGGTCGCAACCCTACGACCGATTGCGGGTACGCGTCCACGCGGTAAATCTGCTCAAGACGATGCAGCATTAGCCGATGATTTGCTGCACGACCCAAAAGAGGTCGCCGAACACGTGATGCTCGTTGACCTAGGGCGTAATGACTTGGGGCGAGTCTGTGAACGGGGATCAGTTCAAGTCGATGAACTCATGGTGATTGAGCGCTATTCTCATGTCATGCACATCGTCAGCAACGTTATCGGAAAACTTGCTCCTGATCAGACTGCGTGGGCATTGTTAAAAGCATGTTTCCCAGCCGGAACCGTCAGCGGTGCCCCTAAAATTCGGGCAATGGAAATCATCCATGACTTAGAGCCATGTCGTCGAGGGCCTTACTCCGGCGCCTATGGCTACTATGACTTTGAAGGACAGCTCAATACCGCGATCGCCATCCGCACCATGGTCGCTCAACAGCAACCTAATGGTCGTCATATCGTCAGTGTCCAAGCTGGGGCAGGGCTCGTCGCTGATTCTGATCCTCAGCGAGAATATCAGGAGACGCTCAACAAAGCCAAAGGGATGCTTGAAGCAATCCGCTGTCTAACAATCTGATAGATGTCAACTGAATAGATGCCAAGCCCCAAAGGTTTGTTATCCAAATTACAGAAACTTAAACTGCTCTAAACCTTGACTTTATCTGTTCTTTAGGTCAGGCGGCTAATGTTTGAAGTGGGTCCTAGCCAAACTATTATATGCTTCACTCATTTGTTTCAGAAGCGCCTACTCAGCCTGACTTACGTCAGCTTCTTGAAGAACTCTATCAAGGACGGACGCTACACCCGTTTGCGAGCGGTCAGGTGATTTCGATGAAGCCCCACGAGATCTGGGTTGTCTGTCGGGGCATTGTTCAGCTTGGAACGCTGTATGACACGGGAGACGAGTCACTGCTAGGATTAGCCTGTCCGTCTATGCCGTTTGGATTGCCATTAACGCTAATTCGCCCCTATCAGGCGATTGCCTTATCGAGTGCCGATTTGATGCGGCTTACTCTGTCGGAGGTCGAACAGTCTCCCGCCCTTGCGCAAGGCATTTTTCGCCATGTCACTCGCCGCCTCCGTCAAACCGAAGCGATGCTCGCTATGGTGGGATATCGCCGGGTTGAAGATCGTCTCCGCCATTTACTCTTGCTCTTAAAGCAAGAAGTCGGGCAACCTGTTCAAGGCGGCACCCGCATCACGGTGCGGTTGACTCATCAGCAGCTTGCCAATGCTATCGGCACGACTCGCGTTACGATTACCCGACTACTGAGTCAGCTCCGGGATGAAGGATGGATTACTGTCGATCGCAATCGTCATCTCGTTCTTTCACAAGACCCAGTTTTGTAGAATCTCTCTATCGCCTTTCTCTATCACCTTTCTCTATCGCCTTAAGCAAGGGGCTTAAGCCTCTTGCCTGTTCAGGTCATCTACCAACCCTTTAGGGCCTTAGAGCCAGCCTTAGCGTTTCATCACTTGCTCGGTCAGTCACTGTAGATGAAACCATTGCTGACGTTGTATCAGAGTCTTCCAAATTCTTGCTAAGAGGAACGGGTTTCATGATTACAGCTCGGTAGGGCACAACACCAGAGACTTCGCTGCCCAGGCAAAGTGCTGATCTCCAAGACAGGTCGAGCGATCGCCGACCAATGTAAGGCCCTCGATCATTCACCCGAACAATAATAGTGCGGTTATTTTCTAGATTTGTCACCTTCAGATAGGTATCGAATGGGAGAGACGGGTGGGCAGCCGTTAGTTCATCTTGGTCAAATTCTTCTCCCGATGCCGTCAGGCGACCATGAAAATAGGGACCATACCATGAAGCCGTGCCTTTAAACTCTTGCTCCGTTTCCTTGAGACCATACGCCGCTGCCTGAGCCTCAGACATCGGTAGCGGAGCTTCGCCAAGCGCTATTCGCAAATTATTCACCCAGGTGATCGCGATCAGTTCTGACGGCATGTCTAACAGACTGAGATTGGGATCATCAATCTCCATAATGGGTTCTTGGTCAGACTTCGCGCCTGGATGACCATTAATCACAGCCGGATAGAGCGTCGAGGGATCAAAATTTGGCTGATTAAATAATTGTTGAAGCTGTTGCGCGATTACATTTGCCAACTGCTGGGTGGG
>DBGGTD010000028.1:0-2157 GCA_051162585.1 Elainellaceae cyanobacterium | reverse complement strand
ACCGTTAAGAGTCGCTGTCCACCGTCCTTCATTGCCTGCCAAGACGCGGCGATTGTGCTTAGGAATTACAGGATGGTCAGCATATAAATCAAAGAGAGACTGCCCTAAGACCTCATCCGGCTCTAAATCAATCGTGTCTAGCCCTTTGCCGTCTAATAAAGTGAAGCGGCCCTTTTGATCGAGGGCATAGATAATGATGGGAGCATCACTAATCACCGCACTCAAGAGAGCTTCTCGTTCCTCTAGTTCAGCCTCGACCTTTTTTTGTTCTGTAATATCTGAAAACGAGGCGACTGCTGCGACGGGTTGGGGGTCTCCCTCATTAAATATAGGTTGAGAGTTAACCTGTATCCAGGTTAGTTCCCCTGTGGGTTTATGAACTCCAAAGACCACGTTGGCTTGAGGCTCTCCGGTGTTGAGCGTAATCATGGCGGGGTGTTCTTGCCCAGCAAATGGCTTACCATCTTCACGAATGGTTTGCCATCGAGGGTCAATCGGAGTCCGCCCCATCAGCTGATCGGCGGAGAGTCCTAGAATGCGTTCTGCACTTGCGTTGCAGGCAATAATTTGACCATCAGCCTGATGCAAAACAACGCCCTCTACCATTGCGGTAATCAGAGAGCGATAGCGATCTTCACTCTCCCGGAGCGACGCTTCTACTACTTTGCGTTCGTGAAGCTCGGTACTGACCTGTTGATAAAGCTCGGCTTGCTGAGTCGCAATTCCTAATTGAGTTGATAGTTGTTTGAGCAGTTCAATTTCGTAAGGAGTCCATGCCCGAGGCGCAGTGCAATGATGAGCAATCAGTAACCCCCATAAACTGCCACCTTGAATAATCGGAACCACTAGATTTGCTCTGACCTGAAATGAGTTCAGGAGATTTGCATAGCACGGATGCAACTCCGCAGCGCGTACATCTTGAATGGCTGAAATATAGCCCTGCTGATAGCGGTCAATAAAGTCGTTGCCAAAACACGAATCTTCAACCTGAGATCCTAAAATCGAGAAGCATTCGTTACTGATAGATTCAAAAATAACACGCCCAACATATTCAGATTCAAATCGATAGACGAGGACCCGATCAACCTGCAAAAAATGCCGCACCTCTGTGACGCTCGTATTTAAAATCTGCTCTAAATCGAGAGATTGATGGATGCGTTGGGCGATCGCCCGAGTAATTTGCTCTTGCTCCCAGCGCCGTTGCAGCTCTTCCTCATTGCGTTTGCGGGCAGTATTATCGAGGGTCGTACCTTCGTAGAATAAGATCTGCCCGTCTTCATCACGAACCGCTCGAACATTTTCTGAAATCCAGATGGTGCTGCCATCTCTGCGCCGAACCAGCGATTCAAAGTTTTGAACAGTATTATGCTTTTGCATCAACCGCATGAATTCAATCCGGCGATTGGGGTCGACGTAGAGCTGATGCTCAATGTCGACTAACTGACTCATCAGCTCGTCTGGAGACTCATATCCGTAGATGCGAGCCATGGTCAGGTTGACGCTCAGATATCGACCTTGAGGCGTGGTTTGGAAAATCCCGATGACGGCATTCTCGACGATGCCGCGATAATTTGCTTCTGCCTGCTTGAGCGCAACTTCTGCATGTTTCCGCTCGGCGACTTCGTTGGCTAACTCAATATTGGTTTGCCGGAGCTGGGCGGTGCGATCATTTACCCGTTGCTCTAGATCGGCATTGAGTGCCCGAATTTCTGCTTCTGCTCGCTTGCGATCGCTGATATCACGAGCAAAACTCTGAAACGCGAGGCGATCGCCATATTCAATCACCCAGCTACTGATTTCAACGGGCAATTCGGTGCCGTCTTGACACCGAAATGTGGTTTCTAGAATGAGGTGCCCTCCTGCCAGCAGCGATCGCACTAGGGATTCATTACGAGCATCTGAAGCCGATTGGTCAATATCCCAAATCGAGAGCTTCAGCAGTTCTTGTCGGGTATATCCTAACCGCCGTGCCGCATTCCAATTGACATTTAGGAATCGATGGGTAATTGCATCGACGATAAAGATCGAATCATTCGCAGATTCAAACAAATTACGATATTTGACCTCTGAGTCTCGCAGAAATGCTTCTGCCTGCTTCCGCTCAGTAATATCACGCGCAATACAAACAACGGAGTTAATGGTGTTATCTGTTCCCTG
>DBGGTD010000027.1:0-2014 GCA_051162585.1 Elainellaceae cyanobacterium | reverse complement strand
TTGCGGTCGGTGACGTCGCTAATGACCCCGACTAAACGACATGGATGCCCATCAGGTGTTAGGGTCAAGTGTCCGGTGACTTCAATCCAACGCCACTGACCATCATTGCGGCGACGAATGCGACAGGCCACCTGCTGGAGCCTGTTTGACCTGATTCCTTCTGTTAGCTGTTGCTCAAATGTTTCGCAGTCATCTGGGTGAATGGCCTGATCTAGAAACTGGGCTTTGTTGAGGGGGCCGTCTTCTAAGCTATGACCGAAGATGTCATACATTCGCTGGTTTTCCCAAACAGCGTAGTCAGACTGGATATCCCATTCAAATATTCCTAGTTGAGCCGCTTGTGTGGCGACATCCAGTCGCTGTTCGCGATCGCGCAATGCTGTTTCGGCTCGTTTGCGATCTGTGATATCTTGCACTATGCCAGTGAAGCGTCGAGGAGTGCCGCCTGCATCGAAGTAGACATGCCCTTTTGCTGAGAGCCACCGTTCAATGCCGTCTTCAATGCCAATGGCGCGATAGTCAATGTCATAGTGCCCCTCGCCATCGGGATTGAGTACCGCTCGAATCACCTGTTCCACCCAGTTTCGATCCTCAGGGTGCAGCCCCGCAAAAAATGTTTCGATGGTGACGCTGGCGTTGGGAGGCAGCCCAAACATGGCTTTGCAGCGCGCATCCCAAATCAGTTGATTCGGCACGAGGTTCCAGTCCCAGATACCAAGATGGGCTGACTCCACTGCCATGCGGAGGTAGTCTTCGCTTCGGCGCAGGGATTTCTCTGACTGTTTGCGATCGGTAATATCCTGAATTACCCAACGAATACCCGAGACGTTACCGTAGTCGCCAATGACATCTGCCGTCACTGCAACCGGAATCAAATGCCCATCGGGGTGTTTTAAGCTCAGTTGGTCGGTTTGTAGCTGTTGAGTTTGAGGCTGATTTAACAACGCATTGAGCAACGTCCTAAAGGCTCGACGGTCAGAGTCGGAGATCAGAATAATGAAAGGTTTACCGATCAAATAGCTTTGCCTAGAAGCGACTAACGCGGCGATCGCCTGGTTTGCTTCTTGAACCGTTCCATTGACGTCGGTTACGACGTAACCATGGGGTGCAAGGTTGAACAGGCTCTGATATCGCTGACCTTCTACTTCGGCAGCCCTACGAGTAACTACTAGTTCTTGGTTCTGTTGACGCAACTCTTCTTCAGTAACCCGAAGCTCTTCTAGAGTATTTTGTAAGCTTAAATTGACGTGCCCAAGGCGATTGGCTTCCTGCGATATCTCTTCAGAGGGCTGATAATCGGTGCTATCCACAGAACCAATGGCAAAGACACCCCCAATCTGACCTGTCTCATTCCAAATCGCGCTGTAAGACCATATGCTGTGAGGCACAGGATAGACAGACTCGTGAGTGATCGCATTTTGATGTGTCGCAACCATCTGACGGGTTTGCTGCAAGGGTTGCCCCGTTTTGAAAACCTGCTCAATGTCAGATCGAATGCTGCTCCAATCGGCATTCCATCTCCCATTCGCAGATTCACCAACCGGAACGAGATGGTTGGTTTGGTCAAAAATAGAGGCGCAGGCGTCGTTATAAAATAGGATGCGATCGCTCTCCCAAACCAGAAACATCGGATTATCCGCATTTAGCAAGATGCCAATTGCTGTTTTCAAGCTAGGAAACCATGTTGTGACATCGCCCAACGGCGTTTGTGCCCAGTCGTGCGATCGCATCAGCACTGCCATCGCACTATCGCCTGCAAAAAGCTGTTCGACGGCTTGCTTTCGCGTCATACTTTCGTTCCTTTACTCCATCTGACCCATGGCTTGGGAAGAAACCCTCGTGTAGCGTCCCCAAAGGAAAGCATTCCGAATGTTTCTAATGCTTGAATGATTGGCTAATAAGCAGATAAATAGAATCTATCTTGAGAGGGAGTTGCGGTAGGGGCGGTTCGCGTAGCGCCTGCGGCATTCAAGAAACGCGTAGCGTCTCCGTTAGGAGAAACCGCCCCTACGAG
>DBGGTD010000026.1:0-4095 GCA_051162585.1 Elainellaceae cyanobacterium | reverse complement strand
ATCTAAAAGAACTCGGCGATCTAAAAGGGCAAATCGACAGCGCAAAGCAGGAAGTCGGAACGATTCTCCGCGATTTTGAAGACTTTGCAGATGAAGCGGGTGAAGAAGCCGATACGTTTCAGAAACAGGTCAACGCTCGTAAAGAATCACTCAATCAGCTATCGGGGGAGTTAACTCAAGTCAAGCAAGAGGCGCTTGAGTCATTACAGGCGACCCTAGATTCTGCTCAGCAGACTCTAGCGCATCTAGAGGGTGAGTTTGCCTCACGCATCGCTGCTCTTCAGTCTGAAGTCTTGGGTCAAAAAGATTCGACGATTCAAAAGTTTCGCAACTCAGAATCAGAGTTTGCCGCACAGCTGGCAGAGTTTCAAAGCAATGCGTCTCGGCAAAAGGATGCGGTCTTCGAGCATCTCGGTAACCTGGATGCTGAATTATT
Organism: Elainellaceae cyanobacterium; assembly: GCA_051162585.1. Lineage (GTDB taxonomy): Bacteria > Cyanobacteriota > Cyanobacteriia > CAZCXK01 > CAZCXK01 > DBGGTD01. Next base: position 3,659 of record DBGGTD010000026.1, on the reverse strand, counting down.
GCCCCAGCTTGATGAACTTCGCTCAGAGGTGCAAGCACAGGTTCGTCAACACAAAGACGCAACGATCCAAAATCTGACACAGCTCGAACATGAATTTGGTGGGCATTTGGAAGAATTACAGTCGAGCACCTATGGGCAACGAGAGCAAATCCTTGAGAATTTGAAGCGCTTAGAAGCTGAATTCTCAACTCAGCTGGTTGAATTGAGAACGGGTGCGATCGAACAAAAAGATGCTGCCTTTGGGCGATTTAAGCAAATCGAAGCCGAGCTGCGCGAGCAAATCTCGGCACTGCGTGCCAGCGTAGAATCCCAACGAGATGACATTCAGCAATCCCTTCAGCGGTTACAGGGCGATTTTACTGCCCAGCTATCTGAGTTTCAGGCCGATACAGAATCGCAGCGAAATTCAATTCGAGGCACTCTAGAACGGTTAGAGTCAGAATTTGAAACGCAACTCTCTGAGCTGCAAACCGATGCTCAAGCTCAAAAAAATGCAGTCCGCGACAATCTGCAACGACTGGAAGAGGAGTTTGAGTCACAGAAGTCGGCGTTACAGTCTGAAGGTCAACGTCGAAAAACCGAAATTCGCGCCAATTTAGAGCAGCTTCAGTCTGACATTTCTTCCCAGCTTTCAGCATTGCAAACGTCGGCAGAAAATCGTCAAAAGATCCTCTTTGAGAATCTAGAAAAAGCAGATGCTGAGCTGTCTGACCAACTGGCAGACATTAAGTCAATCGTGAAAGACCAGAAGGAAAAGCTGCGTCAAAATGTTGAGAGCTTAGAGTCAAAATTTGCATCCAAGCTGTCTGATTTGGAATCTGGCGCTGAGGGGCAGCGAGAAGCCACCCTCGAAACCTTTAAGACCCTTGAGCGAGAGCTGGCAGAAAGCCTCACGGCCTTTGAGACTAACGCTCACGCTCAGAAAGACGCCATCTTAGAGAAACTGGCTGACATGACACCCGAATTTATTGCAGATTCGTTTGTCACCGAGGCGCAGCAGAAATTTAAGACTCTAAACGAGCAGCTCGATGTCTTGAAATCCAACAATCCAGAGCTGTTTTTGACGATTGATGATTATGTCGAGGAAGCAGACGCATTATTTGAGGGGGGTCGCTATGATGAGGCGATCGCCACTTATGATAAAGCGATTGAGATCAAGCCCAATACCTTTCGATTGTGGTATCAGCGTGGTTTAGCCTTTGAGGAACTGCGCCAGTTTGATGAGGCGATCGCCTCCTACGACAAAGCCATCGACATTAGCCCTGATGATCCAAATCCCTGGTATCACCGGGGGCTATTGCTCAAAGAACTGCGGCAGTTTGAAGCAGCCGTTGCCGCCTTCGATGAAACCGTGCAAATTCAGCCCGATGACCACAAAGCGTGGCTCAATCGAGGCATTTCTCTGAATCGGCTAAAACGCCGAGATGAGGCGATCGCCTCCTTTGATAAAGCCGTTGAGATTAAGCCCGATTACCATGAAGCCTGGGTCAATCGGGGCGTAGCCCTGGGCATTTTGCAGCGACATGACGAAGCCTTTGAATCGTTCGATAAAGCCGTACAGGCGCAAGATGATGATGCAGTCGCTTGGTTTAATCGAGGGTTGGCACTCGAAGAGCTCAAACGCTATGACGAGGCGATCGTCTCCTTTGATAAGGTGATTCAGCTTAATCCCACCTCGCCCAAAGCATGGGTCAACCGGGGCGCTTGCCTGATTCAACTGCGCGATTATCGGGAAGCAATTCTCAGTTTCGAGAAGGCACTAGATTTGCAGCCTGACTTTGCGCCTGCCTACTACAACAAGGCGATCGCGCAAATTCGCCGCAACGAGATTGATCCGGGGTTAGAAAGCCTCCAGCAGGCCATTGATATCAATCCTCGCTATCGCGAAGAAGCCCGAACAGAAACCGCTTTCGATCGGATGTGGAGCGACGACTGGTTTAGACAACTCGTCGAATAGGTGTTGTTTGCGTCGAATAAGTATAGTCCTACGGGCTTAGGTTTGTGTGTAGAGCCCGCGCGGCGCGCGGGCTCTACACACGTTCAGTGTCCTAACGCGAGAGCGTAAGGCTATATTGTTTGCATTGATGAATGCATGCATAAATTTTTTGTGGACTGGGAGGTCACCAGGAAACCTATTGAATCGGATTGGGGACAATAGAAGTAGTTTGCATCCTTAGACGCGCAAATTGCCACACCATCGACTATGCGCTTTGTTCCGAATGATTCTTTCTTTAATGACCAATGGTATCTCCTCAACATGGGTCAATCCATCAGCACGGGGCAGTGGGGCGGGCTAGCCGGTGAAGACCTCAACGTTTTGCCGGTTTGGGAGCGCGGCATCACGGGGCAAGGCGTCGTCATTGGCATCGTGGATGATGGGTTGCAATATGACCACCCCGATTTGAGCGACAACTATCGCGGCGATTTAAGTATTGACATTGTTGATGGCGATGCTGACCCCATTCCTCTATTGGCTGATAGAAACTTTCACGGAACCTCCGTTGCTGGCATTGCAGCCGGTCGGGGAGGAAACGGCATCGGCATTACAGGGGTGGCCCCCCATGCTTCCCTCGCGGGAATTCGCTTAATCACAACCCGCATGGTGAGCGATCGCCAAGAAGCCACCGCAATGTCCTATCGAAATCAAGAGATCGCCATTTATAACAACAGTTGGGGACCTGCTGACACTGGAGAATTAGCAGCTCCGGGGCCTCAGTTTTTAAAGGCACTAAAAAATGGCGTCAAGCAAGGTAGAAGAGGGCTTGGCAGCATTTTTGTTTGGGCAGCAGGCAACGGCAGGCAGCAGAGCGACAACGTCAATTATGACGGATATGCCAATTCTCGCTACACGATTGCCGTTACGTCAGTAACACCCTTTGGCAGACAGGCTAACTACAGCGAACCGGGTGCATCCATTTTGGTCTCAGCCTTTGGAGACAGCGATTTTACCGGCATCACATCTGCTGATCTAGAGGGAGTAGAGGGCTACAACTCATTCGGCGAAGGCATCTTTGGCGTTAACTACGCCGATTTTGACTATACCAATGACTTTGGAGGCACATCCGCCTCTGCGCCCATGGTGTCAGGCGTCGTTGCCCTGATGCTAGAGGCAAATCCAGCTTTGTCATGGCGGGATGTTCAACATATTCTCGTCAATACGGCACGGCACAATGATCCGCTCGATACTGATTGGCGCTTCAACGGAGCCGGACACCTCGTTAACCACAACTATGGATTTGGGATCGTTGATGCTGAGGCCGCAGTTAACACCGCCCGGTCTTGGATACCCGTTGCTCGTGAACAGTCGTCTAAATCGGGTCGAATCTGGGTTAGGCAAGAGATTCCCGATAACGACCCAACGGGCTTGGTTTCAACCATTACAGTCGAAGACAATCTCAAGGTCGAGTGGGTCGAAATCGTTTTTGATGCCGATCATCAATCGAGTGACGATTTAAATGTAGTGCTGGTGTCGCCCGATGGCACTGAATCGGTGCTGGCAGAACAATTCAATGCCCGAGGGATTGACCACGGCGATTACATCAACTGGCTGTTTACGTCTGCTCGTCAGTGGGATGAATTCGCAGTCGGCACGTGGACATTGCGCGTTTCAGATACAAGCAACACCCACGAAGGCACATGGAACGCTTGGACATTACGAA
>DBGGTD010000025.1:0-3943 GCA_051162585.1 Elainellaceae cyanobacterium | reverse complement strand
TGCAACGTTTGCTCTGGTGTTGGCCTGGGGCGGTATTTACGAAATGCTGGTGAACTATCTGATTCTGCTGGGCACGTTTGTCTCAGGTGGAACCCAAGCCACCAACTGGAGCCGCTTTGCCAAGTCAGGCAAGATTGGGTTTATTGCTACCCTGATTGCATTTTTCTTGGGCAATGGATTTCTCATCTTCAGCGGCGCATTTGCGGCTAAGGTCTATGGCGAGCCCGACATCGTGAAAGTCATGGCACAGCAAGGCTTGTTGTTCTGGGGCTTGATTCTCTTTGTGCTTAACATGTGGACGACCCAAGACAACACCATCTACGCTTTTTCTATTGCGGCTTCAAACATGTTTCGCACCAACAAGCGAACGTTGTTTGTGCTGGGCGGTGCAACGTTTGCTCTGGTGTTGGCCTGGGGCGGTATTTACGAAATGCTGGTGAACTATCTGATTCTGCTGGGCACGTTTATTCCGCCGATTGGTGGTGTGATCATGGCCGATTATTGGGTGCATCAGCGCGGCGAGTTCCCTGAGGTGACCGATCCGCAGCCTGCCTTTAATTGGGCGGGCATTATTGCCTATGTCTTAGCATCGGCGATCGCTTATTTCACCAGCCAAGCCTCAATCGGCATTGTGCCGATTAACGGCATCGTCTCTGCTGCCGCCATCTACGTCATTCTGGCTCGGCTGATTCCTCAAAACCGCCGTCAAACGGCCCCCTAATTGGGAATGGAAAATATAGCCCTACGGGTTCAGGTTTGTGTGTAGACCCTGCGCGGCGCGCGGGGTCTACACACGTTCAGCGTCCTAACGTGAGAGCGTAAAGCTGTATGAGGATATTGAAGAGCGATCGCGCGATCGCTCCTTAGCAGTTGGTAGGTGAAGGGTCTCCACACCGTTGCCAATAAAAAAACCCGACATAGTGCCGGGTTTGCGAGATCAAATGCCCCCAAATGATCTCAGTCTTACTGCAACAACATTTGCGATCACAGAGAACGCAACCAGTGTTGATGTCCACATTTCTACTGTAGAGCGATCGCCCGCGAACAACCTCGTTCAGACGTGTCATCCACCTGGATGATTCTTGCTCGCTCGGTCTGGCTAGACCATGACACTGAGAGCGATTCGTTGTGCCTGAGAAATCTGCCCGTAGGTAAACACCCAAGGAATCTGAGATGGCACGCTTGGGCGCAAGTGCTCTAGCACATAGGGACTCCCATAGATGACAAGCCCGCTCAGTTGCTGTGTTTCTACTAAAAACGTTAACCAGTCGTTTGCAGTATGAGTCAATCCAGCACTGCCCCGAAACGGATTTCCGCGAACAAATAGCTGAAGTAGCGTCGGGACAGACGTATCAGAATCAGAATAGTGATGCGATGGCAGACGCGGTGTATGGCGATCGATTAGCTGGAGGTGGTGATAGCCATAGTGCTTGGGCAGGGCGATCGCAGGCGTATGGTGCCCCAAAAAATCGCAATCTAGTACATCATCGACGATAATTACATTTCGCCCTGACTCGACTGATGCAAGCGGTTGGTCAACATCAACCTGCATCGAGTGGCGTAAAATTTGAGCCGCAGCGTCAGTGGCGTGAGGTTGGGCTAGATGCTCCCAATGCATCACCTCGTTGCGAGACGTAGTCGGCGACGGGGCTTCGCGGGGTGGAGATGGATACTGCTCTCCATACTTTCCATACAGGTTTTGTTTTGCCGCCCAGATGCGCTCAATTGAGGCATGAATTCGCTCAGACGCAATCCGTCCTGACTCAACAGCACGACATACGGCATGAATGGCTCCTTCTGGATCGAGCGGCATCAGCAAAATATCAGCCCCCGCTTCGACGGCCATCACTGGCGCATCATTAGCTCCATAGTGGTTGGCGATCGCCCCCATCACCAATGCATCAGTGACAATCAGCCCCTCAAAACCCAGCTCTTGCCGCAATACGCGCGTCAATACGGGATGGGAAAGCGTAGCGGGATAGGTCGAATCAAGGGCAGGAATATGCAAATGGGCACTCATCACCGAGTCAACCCCCGTGGCGATCGCTGCTTTAAAGGGAGGCAGCTCAATCTCTGCAAGGCGGGCTGAGTCGTGAGGAAGAACGGGCAAGTCTAGGTGCGAATCTACAGCGGTGTCGCCATGCCCTGGAAAATGTTTGGCAGACGTTAGCACCGGATAGGGCTGTGTTCCTCGAATGAACGCAGTTGCGAGCTGACTCACGATGCTTGGCGTATCACCAAAGGCTCGGACGTTTATCACCGGATTAAGGGGATTGTTATTCACATCCACCACAGGCGCTAAAATCCAGTTTAGACCGATTGCAAGCGCTTCTTGAGCGGTGATAGCCCCCATCTTTTCTGCATAGAGAATCGCCTGATCGAGATCTCGGCGTGCCCATTCAGCGATCGCCATCGGAGGTGGAAACCAGGTCGCGCCCGAAAATCGCTGCCCGACGCCTTCTTCAATATCGGCGGCAACCAATAACGGAAGCGCTGCCCACGACTGAAGCTGGTGCGATCGCGCTGCCAACTCCGCCGCGCTGCCGCCTAGCAAAATAACTCCGCCGACCTTCAGATCACGCAGCCAGCGCATCAGGGTTGCATTAGCGGGTTCCCAGTCTGGATATTGGATTTGATCATCAAATAGATGGCCCGACGCCCGCACAACAACCATCTGCGCGACCTGTTCTGCAAGAGACAATTCGCGCCAGTCAGGCAAGAGAGATGCCATATCCCCACTCCTCAATCGTGGTCAGTCTGCCCCATCGTCTGCCTCATCGTCTGCCCCATCGTCTAAGAGATCAAGCTCTCCTGATTCGACTTTGGTTTGTCGTTCTTCGCTAAGCCGATTGATGAGAGAAAGCACTCGCGTTCCCCGTTCGATGCCGTGATCTTGAATAAACACCACTTCCGGAGTCCGCCTCAACCGAATGCGCTGCCCAAGTTCGCTTCGCACATAACCTGTCGCAGACTTTAGACCTTCCATGGTTTGGGCTTGGGCTTCTTCTGAGCCGTAAATGCTGACAAAAATTTTGGCATGTTGCAAATCTCCAGACACGTTTACATCGGTGACACTCACCATGCCCATCCCGACTCGGTCATCTTTAATGCCAGAAAATAAAAGCTGGCTGATTTCTCGCTTGATGAGTTCTGATACACGAGCAATCCGTCGATTGGTTGCCATACACTCTTCCCCTTCCTGGCAATAAAGTCGCTACTAGGTTTTCACAGTCTAAGCTAACTTACACCCAGCCCTAACATTGCCCTGAGGGTAAAGGTGATAAACGCAAACGCACCAATTAGAACCCCAATCAGGGCGATCGCTGTAGTGGGGCGCTTGAATAACGGAATCAGCGGCTGCACAAACGCAAACAACACCCCAAGCGTAAACGAAATGAAATATCTCGGATACCGAGCAACGTTCTGCCAAAAATCTTGCATAGCTACTAGCCTAAATCTGCCTCTCTGGTTTGCTTAGCATTCGTTTGTAAAAAGCTGTTACTTGCGACACGATGTAGCCGAGTAACGCTGATGATCTCTATTTAATCAAGAATCTATACCTTATTTATTTTAGAAGACGAGATCAGACTTGTAGGGCTGGTTGTCTAACAAAACTTTGAACACCGGCGATTACAGCAGTTTTCACACATGTGAACCATAAACCCAACGGATGACAAATTCCTGTAGAGACAGTCCGCCAACTGGTCTGTGTTTAGCGTATTTCCAAAGCATAGTGCTTCGGCGGACAAGATGAACGGCTTGCATCCACTGCGAGTCGAGTTATAGCCTTACGCTCTCGCGTTAGGACGTTAAACGTGTGGTGAGCCCCCGCGGGTATGTGTTTAGCGCATGTGTAATACCAATTCTCTAAATTGAGGTTACAGATTTCGTAGGGGCGGTTTCTCCTAACGGAGACGCTACGCGAACGCGAACCGCCCCTGCC
>DBGGTD010000024.1:0-8004 GCA_051162585.1 Elainellaceae cyanobacterium | reverse complement strand
GCCCGTGCCCGACGATTCGTTCCCCAAACTCTACCGGGTGGCGTTCGAGGCGTTGCCGCGTGCGGAAATTCGCTGCGGCGAACCGGCATCGGGCACATTGTCATCGTCAAAGAGGTGTTGGATCAGCCCAATCTGGTTGCCAACCGAGGCGATGGGCTGCAGCGCATTCGCGTGATGACGATGGAAGCGAGCGGCAATGGGGCGGTGAATCGCGATCTCAATGCTCAACTGGGCGGTGCCGCCGGGGCTGCGGCAGGCAACAACGGATTTATTCGCCTGCATCTGTTTGAGCTGCATCCAGGACAAGACCCCGATACCTTGCAAGGTTTGCGGAGTCTCAATATTCGCAATCGCAATCTCAACCTGCTAGGCACCGTCAATGAGCGGGCTGCCAATCGACGCTTAGACCGCAACCCAGACGGCACGCCTCGCAACGACGATCAGTGCTGTCACGATAATCACCCTCCGAGGGGTGCGGCTCCGACTCAAGTCCCCTGTTAGTGAGTACGATGTATGACGACTCAGTTTTCTGCTCCCATTACCAATCTGCTCAATCTGCCCAGCTCTCTCAGCGGGATTAGTACCGAATTAAACGATATTTTTGCGCGAGTCGGGTTGTCCGATATCTCAGTAGCGGTTGATCCTCCTGACTTTGAGCCTGGAGACACTAGCTCCGATCCTCCGCTCAGCGATGACGAAGCGGATGCCATTCAAGAATGGTTTGAGGGCGAGTTGGAGGAGCTTCCGCCCGATGTCTCGATCCCTCAGGATGTCGTCTCAGCCGTTGCGGTGGATGCCGGGAAACGAATCGTCACGCTGCAACTGGAGGCGTTGAGTGAACTTGAAGTGGATCTATCAAGCACGGCAGGCATCAGCTTTGTCCTCAATCCGGGGAGCTTTGCCGCCGATGTGACGATCACGCCAGAGGGTGTATCGGTTGCATTCGGCCTGATGTTGGTGGCTCGATTTAAGCCAAGTCTGCTCCAGCCGATGCGGAAGGTGGCCGGGAATGGGCAACCTCAGTTTGAGCCTGATCTGACTCGACCGTTTACCCAAGTGGGCTTGGGTGAAATCAACGTCGTGGTTAACTCTGCCGGAGAAGTAGAATTTGACAGCCAGTTGGTGATTCAACTGGATGACCCCGTGAGGCTGGTGAGTGCCAATCTGGTGATTGAGGCTGCTCGCTTGCTGCTTGATTTTCGGGGCGATCGCAAGGGGTTGGCGTTCCAGTGGCAAGAATCGAATCTCAGCGCCTGGTTGAGTCAGGTGGCTCCTAACTTCAAAGAACAGGGCAACCAGAGCACGACCACCATTACCCTGCGCGTAGTGCTGGGCGACCCGATTGAAGAGGTGAGGCTCGATTGGCAGGTGTCGGGAAATCCGCGTGATTATCTGTTACCCGGATTGAAGGTGACAACGCCGAGTGATGCGCGGTTTAGTCTACTGCTGCGATCGCGCGATGAGGGCGATCGTATTAACCAACTCACGCTGATTTTGACGCAGGAGGCAAACCAGTCTCTCAGCGCATCGAGCAACTTTGCGTGGAGTCGGGAGGGCGATCGCGAACTGCAAAATGACGACAAACAGTCTCCGGATGCCGATCCCCTGATTCAAGTCGAGTTCAAAACTCTGAAACGCGTCAGTTTAGTGCTGCTCGACATGAAGCTGGATACGCTTGAGTTGCCGACTTTCTTCAAGCAGCTTGAGACGCCCCTAGATCCTCTCGATTTTGACGCGCCTGACTCGCTGCTCCAAGCTCAATTATTTGAGTTTCAATCTCTTCAATCCGATGCGTGGACCATCGATTCAGACTTCAATACAGAAGACTTTAACTTTCCTTTTCTGCGAAATGATAGTGCCGATCAGCTCATTACCATCAATCTTCACGACCCCGATGTGGATATTGCTAAAACGCAAATTGGGCTCTCAGTAGGTGCGATGGTTCGCATCGGCGATATCGAATTGGGGACAGAATTTGACATCACCTTCAACTGGGAGACCTTCGCCTTTGACATTGACCATGACAAAGGCATTCACTTCTTGTCGGGTGAACTGCCCGAACAAACCTATTTGGGGCTGACGTGGCGCTTTCAGGGCAAGAAAGTTGGAGATAACACGTACCACCATTTCACCCTCGTCACAAAAGACTTCAACTACCAGTTGATTCAGCCAGAAGGTGCTTCGATTGAACTAGATTACACCCGCGCCAGTGATGATCCGATTACGTTTATCGTCAGCAATTTTGCGATTACCGACAAAGGCATTAGTCTCAGCGCTGAAGTGAGCGATCGCCCTGCCCGGCTCAACGGCATCGATACCCGCTTCCGATTCCACGGCAGCCGCTTGGATATTGTCGAAAATCAGATAAAAGACTTCACCCTAGCTGGATCAGGCCCCCTACCGCCTGCACTGGTGGGTGATGCGATGGTAGACATTGCCCTGCAGTTTAGCCAGCGCGAGGGAGGGCTGACCCTAGTAGCAGGAGGAGCCACCCTGAAAGCTGAAAAGCTGCTTAGCTGTCAGGGCACGCGCTTTGAATTTTCGGTGGATGCAATTGGGTTGAAATTTGTCAATGATGGTAAGTTTCACCTCTACTTCACTCTCACCGGGACGGCGCAGTTTAATCCCTTATCGACGGATGACAGCAACGGGCCGTTAGCGTTGCTCAAGGGCATCAAAATTCAGATGGTGGAGTGCCCGCTCACTGGCGATATCAGCGTCATTGGCAAACACGTTAATTTCTTGATCGAACTTCCTGAAGCCGTATCCTTCAGCTTCTTGGGCTGCTTCACAATGGAACTCCGCTCGATTGGCTTTGTGCCGCAGTTTGAGCGGTTTGGTGGCGACGCAGCGATGGAGATAGGCGGGCAGATGAAGTTTGCTCAGGGCACGGGCGATGTCAATACCGTGCAGATTGACTTCCACAACTTATTTATTGGGTTGCCCGCTAAAGGGAGCTTCGTGCCCCGCCTCTACTTGCAAGAACTAGAAGTCAACATCAGCTTGGGTGAAGCCTTCAAACTCACGGGCGTCGTTGAATTCCGGGATGACGCAGATGAGAAAGGGTTCTTGGGTGAAGGTGTTTTAGAAATCCCAGGGATGCCGGTGTTTGCAGCCAGCTTTGCCTTCCTGCGGGTCCGTCGAGATGAGGAGTCTCCCTGGGTGCGGGCTTGGTTTATTTATCTTGAAGCTCGTCAGATTAGTTTCTACATTCCCTATGTGGAGTTCTACATCCGAGAAGTGGGGCTGGGCTTTGGCTACCGCTATACGATCGCCAGCATCAAAGCGGCAGATGAAGCGGGCGATTTGAAGACGTTGATTGGTGAACTGCGTACCCTGTCTCGCACCCAAGGAGATTTGTCGAAGCGCGATCGCTGGGCAGTTGATTTGGAAGGGCCAGGAGAGGATTTGCGGTGGACGATTGTCTTGCGGGCGTTGATTTCTCAAACCTCGGCCACTCCCGGCTCAATTTCCCTGAAATGGCTCGAACAAGTGGAACAGGTGTTGCCTTGCCTATTCTTGTTTGACGCGGTGATTGCTTTCCGCAGCGACCTCACCTTTTTCATGGCGGTTCGCGCTTGGATTAATTCCAACTATTACGACTATGTGAATGACGTAAATGAAATCCGAGAACGCCCCCTGTTCTCTGGGTTTGTGTTGCTGTCAGTCCGGCAGAAGCGGTTCCTCGCGCAGATTTCCTCAAACCCTGAGGGGAGTCTGGGCACTCGTCCGCCGCTGCCTGCTTTCGTCGAGCAAGCCGTGCGTAACGGGCAGTTTGCCGCCACTATTTTAGTCGAGCCTGGATTACTGCACGCCGAACTGGGCTGGCCTAACATGCTGCGCTGGGGGGAAAAACTCGGACCGCTGGAAGCTGAAATTTCGGGCGGCATGATTTTCCGCGTCACGAAGCACTATCTGGTTTTGGGCATCAGCTTCAAAGCCCGCGCGAGCCTCAGCTTCGAGGCTGGGCTCGATTTGAAAATTGTGGGCGTGCGGGTGAGTGCCCACGCCAGCGTCGCCTATGGAGCTCGATTTATTGGCGTGGTTGACTTTGCCAATCCGGAAGAGAATTCTGCCCTTTATGCCGGAATTGGTCTGGAAATCCGCATTAAGGTTTCGATCGCCCTCTGGATTAATCTGCTGTTTTTCAAGAAGACTTTCCGCCTCAGCCTAGAAATCGGCTTCACGGCAGGGCTAGAGCTGGGCATCGACGGGCTGACCAATCCAGGACTGCGCGGATCGGGGACGTTGTTGATTGCGGCGATGGGGCGGCGGCTGCAGGTGAGCGTGAAGCTTGGAGCCAATGAGTCAGCCGTCCAAACGGCGCTCAACCGCACGGCTCCTTTCCTAGACTTGGGATTGGAAGCCACCGATGTCGATCGCAGCATTCCAGGCGTCAGTTCTGCTCCAGACAATGCACCTGCTCGTGTCGCTGCGTCTCGGACTCGCCCAGTTGCGGCGCCAGGACGCAGACCCCCGGCTGTCTTAGCAAGTCGATCGGTGATTGCCGCCCGCACTACGACTCTATTCAGGGCGACCACTGAACCTCCTGAGGCATTCCGATCGCCCCATTACGATATTTTTGTAATTCGCCAGGCGGATGATGATGGCTGGGGCTATTTTGTCTTGCTGCCGCGCGGAGAGGCGACTGAGGATAGCGACAATACTACTATTGAAGACCTCGGATTTTTACCAGCGCCACCCAATCCAGATATAGCCGTGACAAGCGACTTCATCTTTGACATTCGCGGCGATCGCCCTGATGATTTTGTCCTCGAACACTTCCGCCCCCTCACCGACGTCTGGGAAGCTTTCTCGTCAGATGCGCCAGATTGGCGAGTCGATTGGGATGCGGTGATTGAGGAAGCCACTCAGTTTGACGCCGAGGGCAATATTCTCAGCACAGATGATGAAGATAGCTCCGGCCCGACGACGATTCGGTTGAAAAAGTATCTGCGATACGCGTTCAAAACGCAAGTGGTCGTAGATGCTGAGGGCGAGCCGGTTTTAGATGACGACAATACCCCGATTGAGATTCCGATTGGTGACCCCGATGCGATCGCCCCTAGTGACAACGTTCTCGAAGATGAGCGGGTTCAAAATCCGTCGGAAGAATCCTATGAAGCCGCCGTGCGGGGGGCGCTGGAGCAGTTCCGCAGTTCGCCTTTCTTTAAGCGCGATCCCAACTCGGTGTATGAGCAGACGCTCGAAGTGGCTTTCCGCGACGGCACCAGCATCTATACCGCCACGGGGGAAGCCGCATCTGGCGAAACCGGCGACATTCAAGATGATGAGTTGCTAGATGAAGAGCAGACCAATCAGCAGGCACATCAGCTTCGCGGCTTGATTGTCCAAGATTTGATTGCTGATGTGCGCGACTATGCCGACGCGCCGAGCGACAGCGCCGCAGGCAACAATCAGCCGAAACCCTCTGCCGGAGTAGACCGGGCGATCGCCTTCCAGATGGGGCTGGTCTTCCGCTTTAAGGGCATTCTACCCGACTGGTTGCAGGTGGCGAATCCGGCTGAGCCTCCCAGATTGTCTCAGCGGCTCGGTCCAGACAAAGATCAGGCCGGAAACACCAACGAAGATTTCAAGACGGTCCGCACCTTCAACGTCGCCCGTGCCGATTTTGCTCAAAACCCGCCGCAGTTTGAGCAAGTGCAGCCCCTCACCGATGCCAACACCATTGCGATCGCCTGGAATTTGACCTGGGCAACCCCGCCAGAAGAGGGCTGTAGCCCGTGCCAGAGTGAACCCGAGCATCACCTGCTCCACTATCAGGTGCGGCGGCGGGCATTGGATGGGCAGGAGCGGGAAGTGGTGTACACGCTCAAGAGTGCTGAAGCGGCTCATTTTGAAGCGACGTTTGAAGTGACACCCGATGGGCTAGATGTGTTGCGATCGCAGGGTGATATTCCCGATGAGATCATCACTCCGCTCCAGGCGCTGTTGGAAAAAACTTTTGAGAGCAGTCAGGTCTTCCTGGCCGCAATTCGCGATGCCCTCGCCAACTTTATTGCTGATGAGGTAGAACTTGCTCCCTACAAATCCCGCATTCTGCAAGCCGCTCTCCAGCGCGACAGCGGTGTGCTCAAACGGCTCCGTCCTCGATTCCAAGTGGTCGATCACTTTTCAGAAGAAACGATTGACGACCAGGCATCTCTACCCGCCACGGGGCGCAGCTATCTCTATACAATTACCCCCATCGATTTTGCGGGCAATTCAGGTCGTCCGCTGACCCTAGTGACGACTCGCTATCCTAACGAACCGCCTAGAGTGCCGGTAGACGGGCAGTTTATGGTGAGCTATCGCTTAGACGATGATGACGTGACGCTGGCTCCTAATTCCGATCGCCCGGTCGTGCCCACGGTGTTAGTGCCGGAGAGAATTCAACTACGCTGGAGCGAACCCACTGGACTACGGGACGGGCCACGGGTGGCGACGGCTCGCTATCGGCTGATTTTCCGCAAGGATGATACCCTGCCGATTGGCAGCTACGGGCTCGATAGCAGCACCCAAGGTCCACGCGCCAAATCGCTGCCGACGAGCAATGCACGCCCCTTGTCTACGGATATAAGGATTGATGTCCAAGCGAGCGGGCTGCCGCAAGAGCGACGGGCAGAAGTTGCGCTAGTCGAACATCCCAATGCAGAACCGGAGGAGATTTCCCTCATCGAGGCTCTGCAACGCTTTGGCATCCTGCCCTCTGAGACCGAGGAACGCCGGTGGCGACCTGAATCGTGGCGGGTGTTCATCCAGACAATTTCGGTGAATGGGGTGCCCTCAGCCTTGGCCCCAGTGCAGTTGATTCTACATTTTGAGTCGTTCCAATCCGTTGGCACTGGAGACATTGAAGAAAGACAGCCTGCCCAACTGGAATGGGTACCTCACCCAATTAAGTTTCCGATGCTGCCGCCTGAAGATGAGCGGGCGATCGCCGGAGTGACCCATGTGCCGATGCCTACGCTTGAAGACGGTCAAGCTCCCCAATTCACAGGCGATTTAGATGCCGTTCACTACGATCGCCATCCCGCGAATCTGCGTCTTGTCCGATTCCGCTGGAATCAAGGCCCCAGTGACCAGCCCAACTATCCGATTAGTTTAAATGCAGGCTATACCCTGCTTGAGCTTGATGTGGATGCCCATACCACCCAGACGTTTGGCGATCGCGCTCGGTTGGCTGAGGCATTGCGAACGATTCAAGAGGTGCAGTTGCTGCCTGCCGATGACCTCTGGCTAACGCCCAAAGATACGCTGGCTGCAAACCAGTGGGAAGCCTGGTATCCCAGTCGGCTCCTCCGTAGTCGATCGCTGCGATCTGAAACGGGCAACGGCTCGCAGGTAGACGGTTCACAGACTGACCTGGGTCCGTGGTATTCCTGGCGAGAATCGTTTTTAGAATGGCCCGAATGGCCCGGACTCACCGATCCTGATAGCCGCACCGAAGCTCTACATCCGCTGCTGCAAATCCTGCTGGATACGCTAGACGAAAATCCGGCTGGATACCTTGATGCCAACATGCAACCGCTCCGCACCTACAACGTAGACGTGCAGTATGGGCCGCCACGTCAGCCAGGAGACTTTGCGACGTTCCGTATGACAACGGCTCCCAAATCTGATCCCTACGGGTGGAGCATTCTCCAGCAGTTGGGGCTGAGTATGGGCATGACTCTAAGGGATGAAACGAGTCATGAGTTGGTCACCGGGCAAGACCTGCTGGATGCGCTGCAAGATGCCCTTGATGCCATTCGAAACGATGAGACGCTGCACGAGACATTTGCAGACTTAGATAGGCTCTGTCAGCAGATGTATGTTGAACTGCTGTTCCAGCCGAGCCGAAGCTTTGAACCGGCTCCCAGAGAGGATGCCGAGGCCACTAGCTTGCTGGCGATCGCCCAGCTGAGTCTGCGCCCGTTGGTGCAACCCTATCTCACCTATGGCTCGGTCTTGATTCAGGGACCCGCCCGCACGTCAGTGAATCTGTTGCTAACGCTGACTGGA
>DBGGTD010000023.1:0-3163 GCA_051162585.1 Elainellaceae cyanobacterium | reverse complement strand
GTAGTGAACCCCCGGCTTCTGGAAGCCTTGATATAGAGGCGTTTCAAACCCCGTTTTTGACCAATCCAATTTTTCCTGTCAATAAGCCCACTTCGTTTGCAATAAGCAATCGGGAAAAGCGGCTGAAACGCTTACTTGACAGGAGATGTAGGCGGGTCAACGAAATAATGCGGTTTTCAAGGTTCGACTGACCCCCCTACATTAACATGACACTTAGAGTTCTTCTAGTATCGTAACGAGTTTGTAACTATCGCTTCCACTTCATTGGGCGATACGTATCCTCCTCACCCATCAGACACCGAATATACTCCCATACTTGGAGTTCGAAACAGCGCCAGTGATTGACTTTGTATCCCGTGTGCGGGTGCAGAATTTCCTTGAGCAGGCGTTTTTCCCACAACCTGAGAAAACGCTTGAGAGCATCGGGATGGAGGTAGACCCCGCCTCGTGCATCCGGCGGCGTGAAATCTTCAGGGCTGAGAAACTTCGAATTAACGACATAGGCGACCAGAGAATCCACAACCATTGCCCGGAATTCTTCGATCAGATCAGAGACGAGGGCCGGGTGATTCTCACGAGGAACGTGCAAATTGCCAAAGTGGGTATGCAGCCCTGCGACTTCTATCATCGAGTGGACGTTTTGAGAGAGCAGCGTATAGCCCAGACTCATGAGGCTATTCACCGGGTCTTTAGGAGGACGGCGATTGCGCTGAGTGAAGGAAAAGGGCTCCTTAATCAGGCTAGAGAATCCCTGAAAATAGAGATTCGAGCCTTGCCCCTCATAACCGAGCAGCGATTCGAGCGTTTCAGCCGTGCCAGCCCGATCAATAAGATCCACGAGTGCGTCAATTGACTGATTGGCTGCCTCGGTCTTGCGCTTTCCATTCAGCCGTTTGAGTAGCAGGCGAGAGTTATGCAACTTTGCCTGAACAATGGCGATCGCATTTCGCCGCACAAAGTCGGGTTCAGCCGACCGATGCACCTGATGAATCAGATAATTCACTTTGGCCTGCCCGGAGGTTTTCAGATGCCCGAAATAGCGTCCCTTGCTAGACAGATACAGCACCGGAATTTTGTGCTGTAGGCAGAGACTCACCGCACCATGAGACAGATTAGAGCAGCCAAACAAGACGATGTGGGTGACACGATTGACAGGCACACTGCACTTCTGCTCGCCCTGGTGCCACACCTGAAACTGCCGATGTTGGACTTTGACATACGCGCCTTGGTCAGTGACATATAACGTGGTCATCGGTTCTCTCCAATAAGAATCTGGGGGTATCGAACGAGAGTATTTAGGGGATTTAACCAGACTGCAGACACGGGGCGGACGGGATGCCGGGGTAGACGACTTTCGTTTATTGCTCTCGGAGCTAGCAACCGATCGCTCTGGCGGCGTTGCCATGCCGTGGGCAAACTGGTAGCCCAAGAAGGTAAACGGCTCATCAGGGGCAAAGATCTGCGTCTTGTCGGGTTGCAGGGTGAGATAAATGTCGGCGAGCCATGCCTGCATCTGACTCAGCACTCGGTTGGCTTCGGTGAGGCTAGAGCAGACAATCAGGCAATCATCGCCGTAGCGCACCAGCCGAAATCCTGCTGCCAGACAGCGACGGTCAAACTCACTGAGATAGAGATTGGCCAAGGCTCCTGACAAGACGCCACCCTGCAACACGCCTTGATTCGGGCGGTAGAGTCGATAGTTCAACACCAGACCCGCAGTAATCTGTTGGGCGATCGCCCCTTTCAACCAAGGCTGAA
The DNA here is from genome assembly GCA_051162585.1 of Elainellaceae cyanobacterium. Taxonomy (GTDB): domain Bacteria; phylum Cyanobacteriota; class Cyanobacteriia; order CAZCXK01; family CAZCXK01; genus DBGGTD01. The sequence continues at coordinate 1,405 of DBGGTD010000023.1, read as the reverse complement.
GCCGCAACTGGTCTACGTGATGCAGCAAGATTGACCAGTTCAATCGGTCAAAAAACTGCTGCACATCGGTTTTCAGCACCCACACCGGCGGGTGCTGGTAGGTTTCCATTACCTGCTCTACAGCCTGATGGGTGGAATAACCAGGACGATAGGCATAAGCCACCGGACTGAGCGCTCGATCCAGGGCTGGATAAATCGCTTGCAACAGATGGCGCTGCACAATGCGGTCTTGCACAGTCGGAATCCCAATCAGCCGTTTTCCTCCGCTCTTCTTCGGGAGATAAAAGCCCTTGGCGGGTTGGGCCAGGTAAGATTCGTGGCGTAACTGCTGCTGGATATGACGCAGTTGGATCATGGCATCAGCAGCAAACAGGTCGACGGTGATGCCATCGACACCAGCGGCTGGGCTACCCTGCTGGACTTTTCCCCAAGCCGTCATCAGTTGCTCCAGCGGAATGGTAGGTGAGCGAGCCATTGCGATCTCCTAAACTCGATATCTTCATGGTCGAGGAGGGCGATCTCACTTCAGGTCGCTGTTGTATATGAGTCGAGTATGAGTTTGGCGATTATGACCACCCAGCGTAGAACATATCTCCAGCAGTCAGGCTAAAATCAATGCCATAAGTGACAAAATTGCATCTACCATTCACGTCTCTGTCCAAAATCCAAAATCCACTCTCTCAAATCTAATGACAGGGCGATCGCTATCTACGTCTGAACAGGGCATTGCACGAGCAAAGCGGGCATTGCTGCGGAAAAACCTGACCCAAAAGGCGATCGCCAATGAGTTGGGCATTGCCTCCTGGTCTACGGTCAGCAAGTTCTTCAATGGCAAGCCCGTAGACAGGCTGCTGTTTATGGAAATCTGTCATGCTCTAGATCTGGATTGGACGGAGGTGGCAGCGACTCCAGATCTAGATGAGGAAGATGAGGATAACGATGATTCCCCAGCCTCATCGCCAACCCCTGCTGCAACTGGGCCATCTCAAAACTCTGATGATTTGCTGAGCGCCGTCCAGAAACAAGCTGCGATCGCCCGTGACGCGCTGACGCCTCGCATCCTGGAGCGCATTCCCCGTGACGTGGTACGCCAGAAATATCTGCCTGCCATTGCCCGTGGAGTAGACGATGGGCAACCTCGCATCATTCCCATCATTGGTGCCGCTGGATATGGAAAAAGTACCATCCTGGGTGATTTGTACGATGAACTCATGGCGTCCAACACCGCTTGGGTGGGGCTAATTCTCTGCAGTTCCGTATCCGTATCAACCGGCTTTCTCTCCTTTGTCTCCTATTCGCTGGTAGCGTCTACGTTTGCTTCGACAATGGGCACGGGGTCTCCATCGTCTCAGCCCGCTACTTCACAAGAAGCTGTTTTGGCGGCTAGCTTCGGTGAAAATCTTTG
>DBGGTD010000022.1:0-4532 GCA_051162585.1 Elainellaceae cyanobacterium | reverse complement strand
GGCTAAACACATACTCGCATTTCAAGTTCAGAGCCTCGCACTTCGAGTTCAGAGCTTCGTGTTTTAAGTTCAGAGCCTCGCACTTCGAGTTCAGAGCTTCGCGCTTTGAGTTCAGAGCTTCGCGCTTCGAGTTCAGAGCTTCGCGCTTCGAGTTCAGAGCTTCGCGTTTCGAGTTCAAACCTTCGTGCTTCGAGTTCAAACCTTTGAGTGAGACCTGACGCACGTGCCACAGGGAGCCTGTCAGGTTTGCAAATATCTCGAAATCCCCTCATCCCTTCTTCCAAGAGGGGCTCTACACACAAACCTGAGCCCGTAGGGCCATACTTATCTTGACTGCCATCACTCAGACAATCGAGATGCCCATAGCGTATAGATCTAAGCGCTTAAATCTAAGCGCTTAGATCTATACGCTTACATGATCACCTCAGTCTCGACAGTTCTCGAATCGTATTGCGATAGCCCTGCGCCTGTCCGAGCTGACGATAGAGATCGCCCGCCTGTTGAAAATCAGCCATTGCTGCATTGCGATCGCCCATCCTAGCGCGAATCAGCCCTCGCCCATAGTAGGCATCGGCGCTTTGTTCGTCTCGCTGAATGGCTTGATTATAATCATCGAGTGCGCCTTGAGTATCGCCTTGGCTCAGCCGAATATCGCCTCGATGCCGATAGGCTTCTGCATTATCAGGATTGAGGCGAATGGTTTGGCTATAGTCTTGCATCGCGGGCGATCGCTGATCGAGAGCTAGATGGGCATCAGCGCGACCTCGATAAGCTTGGGCATAGTTCGGATTCAGGGTAATCGCTTGCGTATAGTCTTCAATTGCATCCGAATGATCGTTAATCTCAGCTCTCAAGTCGCCTCGTGCCTTGTAGGCTTCGGCGTAGTTTGGGTCAATGGCGATCGCTTGGTTGTAATCAGTCATGGCTTGTCGGCGATCGCCCACCGATGCCCAGATGACTCCCCGATTTAGATAGGCTTCGGCATAGTCAGGCTGCCTTTCGATGGCATCATCAAAATTATTGACGGCTTCTGAATAGTCGCCCATTGCAGCATAGACGATGCCTCGATTGAAATACGCGGGAGCGAGATCGTCGTTTTCTCGCACGGCTTGGTTAAGGTCGGTCATGGCGGCTTCTAAATTGCCCGCTTGATAATGAGCCGTGCCTCGGCCTAGATAGGCAGGCGCATAGTCAGGATTGAGCTCAATCGCGTGGTCAAAGTCTGCCACGGCTTGGTCATACTGGTTGACAGCCAGATGGGCAGTGCCTCGATGGGTGTAGGCTTCGGTATACTCTGGACGAAGCTGAATCGCTTGATTGAAGTCAGACATCGCCGAACTGGTATCGCCCATTGACACTTGGATGATCCCTCGATAGAGATATGCTGTTGCATCGTCAGGCTCAAGCTGAAGGGACTGGTTTAAATCAGCGATCGCAGACGATTCATCCCCGGTCTGATAATGAGCAATGCCTCGACTTCGATAGGCATCTGCATTGTTTGGGTCGAGTTGAATAGCCTGATCAAAATCAGCGATCGCACTTTGGTAATTGCCTAAAGCAGCGCGGGCAAACCCTCGATTGGCATACGCATTTGCATAATTTGCATCAAGCGCGATCGCCTGACTAAAGTCTTCAATTGCGTCTTCGTAGTCTTCTTTTTGCAACTCTTCGATGCCGTCTGCATAAAACTCATTGGCGCTAGCCTGAGCAATCAGTACAGCAGAGCGTTCAGCAAACGCCGCAGTCGGCATCGCAAAGCTGGCGGTGAGAATACTCACCGTAGTGACGATTTGGTAGACGGAACCCATACCCTAATTCTCCCAGGATTTTGCTTCCTGTGACGAAAGTGCGCTCTATTAAGTTTCCTCAGACAGATTTTCCGGTGAGTAGCGCTTTGGTTTCTGATTCGCCCACGTTGCGAAGATGGCGCGTTAACCATGTGCTCAAAAGACTGAGCATACCGAGTTGGGCAATCAGGGTCGTCACAATCGCAGATGCAGACACGCTATTTAAGGTAAACCACGGAAACACGCTAAACAGCCATAGTTCCGCGACGGGATATATTTTAGAACTGACCAGAATGATAAAAAATGGAGCAACCACTGCCGAGAGCACTACCCCCATACTCCATACAATTCGTCGAGATGTTCTCATGATCAGCGCAACTTGAGCGATCGCCGCGTAGATAAGCAGCATCATGCCAGTTAGCGCTAAACCCACGATGATTTGCTCTAGATTGAACAGGTCATTTAGCCTCCACATCAAAAACGGTGTGATCGCGCTCAAAATAATCACAAGATTGAGGGCGATCGCCACTAGTGCAGGGCTTTTATCGCCCCAGAGCAAATCTTGAATGAGAGTAGAACTTACCCTTAGCCTGGGCTTGCGAACCTGCTCACGGCGATAGCGCGACCAATCGAGCAGCGTTTGCCGATGGGGTGACAACGCCGCAATGAGCCCCATCATGAGGATCGAATTCAGAATAAGTAGGAAGGAAAAGTTGCTAATGTCAATCTGACGTTGCTGGAGTGGATCGGAAACAATGGTGTTGGGCTGCGCAATAAATCCTAGAATTAGCAGCTCAAAGCAGCACACCAGCCCATAGCTATCGCGTTTTGTCAGCAATGTAGCGTTTGGGTTGCTAAAGCATCGCTCTAGGCTTTTCCATACCCAGTAGTTGATCACGCTGTAATTGATAATCATGAACCCTGCTGCCCCAACGACCGCTACGCCAATGGGCAGATAAAACCAGTGACTATCAAACCCCAAATATGACCAGACCGAATGCATGAGCGTCAACTGATCGAGTTTTTCATCCAGATTGGCACCGAGAGCAAGGTGGGGCGTCAGCATGACAGGGTTAAACAAGTTAAACCAATTCACCACGCCATAATCACTAGCTGCGCTAACTACGCTAAAGAAGAACAGGCTAATGCCAGCCGTGGCGCTGCCAATCCAGGGCTGTACACTATTTAGCCAGGGAGTCGCAAGACTGAATAGCATCGCCATACTGTAAAACAGATGCAGTCCGGCGATCGCCACACTGTCAAATAGCAGAATGAGATAGCCCGGAATGCCAGCCGACAATCCTGCCCAAATTTGAAGCGGCAACGCCAATACTGCTGCCAAGTACAGGATGATGGGCACTCCTAGCATCTTGCCAGTCAAAATGTTGCGGGTCGATGATGGGCTGAGCCGAATGAAGTTGAGCGTGCCCTGTCGGTCTTCACGGTGCAGGTCGCTAATGAGTAGATAGACCCCCATGATCACCAAAATAAAAAAGCCGGTCAGGCTCAAGTCGTGGAACACGTCAAACCACCACAGCGACCAGTTAATGACAAAATTGCCAGAGGCATCTCTAAGACATTCATAGTACGTGCTGTAGGGTTGTACCATCCTCCCTGTGCAGTAAAGACTTGTAATTGTCTGTACGAAACGTTGAGAAGATGGCAGCTTTCCATAGCTGGCTGTCATAAACAAAAGCTGAAACACGAGGGAAATCCCGATGCCTAGTAAAATCCCCGCAGGCTTTAGCCGTCCCTTGAGTTCTCGAAGCAGTTGAGGATTCCAATCGCCGAGCTTATTCAATACAGTGTTCATAGGTTAGTAGAAGAGTGAAGGAGTGTGTTCGTCGTGTCATTGGAGGCGTTAGGGAAGAAAGGATGCTGAGGAGCGGTAGCAAACGGCAGATGTAGAGTGCTGTTAGCGCCAGCGTAACGCACCTCCACGAGGTCTTATGACGCTTGTTGATGCCCCAGATTTAAGAAGATTTGTTCAAGGTTGTCTTGAGTGCAGTGAAATTCGTGGATTGGAATGCCTAAGCTAACGAGCGATCGCAGCAGATGCGCTGCATCATCAGGGGTGCCTGAAAAATGGACTTTAAAGTGCTGAGTTCCGGGTAGATGTTCCCATCCTTGAACATGGGGATGATTGGGGAGTTCGCCATTCAACGCACTATTCAACGTGCTGACATCACCCAGCGTCGAAATCAAAATCTGTTGGCGACTCAGACGACGATACAAGTCAGCGAGAGGAGCACTCTCAACTAAATACCCCAGTTCCATAATGCCGATAGACGTGCACAGTTCTGCCAGATCGCTCAACACATGAGACGAAATTAAAATTGTCATTCCGGCTTCTTGCAATGTTTTGATCGTGTCTCGAAACTGCATTCGAGCGATGGGGTCGAGTCCAGAAACAGGTTCGTCTAGCAGCAGCAAAATAGGTTCATGAATGACCGTTCTTGCGAGACTCAATCGCTGCTTCATCCCCCGTGAGAGGGTAGAAATTAGACTGTGTCGCTTATGAGAAAGCTGCACCAGTTCTAGCACATCACGAATTCGACGCTCTCGGCGGGGAGAGTGGAGGTGATACAGCCGAGCAAAATAATCTAAATAATCCCAAACGGTGAGGTCATTATAGAGCGGAAAATCTTCGGGAAGATACCCTAGGTGGCGATTGAGCGTGGGCTGGGAGCGATCGCGCGATAGACGCTCCCCATTGATAAAAATGTTGCCCACGGTGGGTTCTTC
>DBGGTD010000021.1:0-2487 GCA_051162585.1 Elainellaceae cyanobacterium | reverse complement strand
GCCTGTGACCCAGTGCAAAAAAACTGCGAGTCCGACAGCCGCCCAACTAAAATTGCTGGGCAGCAAGGCAAATAGTGCACCAGCATGAATGACTATCATAATCACAATGACAGCCCAATCACGCGGAAGTTTGGTTAATGATGCGGTGGTCATGCAAAAATCTCAATCTCAACAATTCAAAAAATAACGCGTCAAAAAATAACGCGATTTTAAAGCTAAGCATTCTCAACGCGTTTGATGTTTCGAGCAAGCCCGAGTACTTCAAGTCCTCGAATCATCATCCACGTCAAGTCAATCTCCCACCACTTCAAGCCATGACGAGCAGAGTATTGAAACGCGTGATGATTATTATGCCAGCCCTCACCATAGGCAATAATAGCCACCCACCAACAGTTTGTTGAACAGTCATTTGACTCGTAGCTCCGATAGCCAAATTTATGGGTGGCACTGTTCACCAACCAGGTTGTGTGGTAAACCAAGACTAAGCGCACAAAGGTGCCCCAAATCAAAAAAGACCATCCGCCCAGTAAGAAAAGCACTCCAGCAAACGCAAGCTGAATTAAAAAAAAGTGGCGGTCTAAAAACTGATAGAACCGATCATGGGCAATATCTTTTGTAAATCGAGGAATTTCTTGCTCAGCCGGAACTTGATAGAACATCCATTCCATGTGGCTCCACCAAAATCCCTTCTTAGAGTCGTGATGATCGACGGCTTGATCCGAATATAGATGATGGTGGCGATGGAGCCCAACCCACCAAATCGGCCCCCCCTGCATCGATAGAGTTCCACAAAATACTAAAAGGTATTCCAGCCATTTTGGCGTTTGAAAACTACGATGGGTGAGGAGTCTGTGCCAACCCAAGGTAATGCCAACTCCGGCGGTAAGCCAATGCAAAAAGAATGCGAGCCCAACTGCGCTCCAGCTAAAGGTTTGAGGCAGAAATGCGAACAGCGCCCCAAGATGAAGGATCACCATAAATACGGTTGTACTCCATACAATCGGAGGTTTAGTCGAAATTGTAGTAGTCATTCAGTAATCTCAATCGAAACATAACATCTGTTCTGCGCGACAATAGGTGAACAGTAAAATGCTCAACCTGCGGTCAGGCTGCGCAATCGTCCGTCATTGAAAACCTAAGAACGAACGAGGAATGAATAGTTCTGAACAGCTCGAGCGAGCAGAACAGGCACTGTTCCAGATCTTTGCTGGAATTGACACGAAGGTCAAGGCAAATCTTAGACGAGTATTGTCTGCGATGCGCCGCCAAAATGTCGGCACACACCATTTTTCCAGTGTCACGGGATACGGGCATCACGATTTAGGTAGAGATACCCTCGATCGGGTTTTTGCCGACATTATGGGAGCTGAGTCGGCTGCCGTTCGCGTGCAATTTGTTTCAGGAACGCATGCGATCGCCTGTGCTATGTTCGGCATTCTACGCCCAGGAGACGAAATGCTATCGGTTGCCGGGGCACCCTACGACACGCTAGAGGAAGTGATTGGGCTCAGGGGACACCTCCAAGGCTCTTTAAAAGAATTTGGGATTCGCTATCGCCAGTTAGATCTGACAGAAACGGGGGAAATCGATTGGCAGACGCTGACCCATGCCATTTATCCCGAAACTCGTCTTGTGTTGATCCAGCGCTCGTGTGGATATTCGTGGCGACCCAGTTTGGCGATCGCCGATATTGCCAACATTATTCAGATTGTCAAGCGCCAAAATCCTCAAACGGTCTGCTTTGTTGACAACTGCTATGGCGAGTTTGTCGAAGATCGTGAACCCACCGCCGTTGGCGCTGACTTAATAGCGGGCTCCTTCATCAAAAATCCGGGGGGCACCATCGCAACGGCAGGGGGCTATGTCGCAGGACGCGCCGAGTGGGTTGAAGCGGCTGCGTGTCGCCTAACAGCGCCAGGGATTGGCAGTCACGGTGGGGCGACGTTTGATCAAAATCGGCTGTTGTTTCAGGGGCTATTTTTAGCGCCTCAGATGGTTGGAGAAGCCATGAAAGGCAATCATCTGACGGCCTATGTGTTTCAAGAATTGGGCTATCCGGTCAATCCGTTACCCAATGCTCCCCGACGAGATGTAATCCAAGCGATTAAGCTTGGCTCTCCCGAAAAGGTGATTGCATTTTGTCGCGCGATCCAGCAACATTCTCCAGTTGGGGCTTATTTAGATCCGGTCCCAGACCAGATGCCGGGTTACGAAAGCCCATTAGTCATGGCAGGAGGAACGTTTATCGACGGGAGCACTTCTGAGTTGTCCGCAGACGGACCGCTACGAGAGCCTTATATCGTATTCTGTCAGGGCGGCACCCATTGGACTCACGTGGCGATCGCCCTAGAAGCTGCGATTGAGGCAGTGGGTTTAGCGAATTAGGATTCTGAGGTCATAGATCAAGATCTGAGGGTGCAGATCGACATTTTCAGAGTGTAGATCGACGATCTGAGGGTGCAGATCGACGTTTTCAGAGTGCAGATC
>DBGGTD010000020.1:0-2034 GCA_051162585.1 Elainellaceae cyanobacterium | reverse complement strand
ATGGACTGTTTTACCACACTCCTGTAGCCATCCCATTCGCTATGCCTTGCAGTCGGGTGGCTTTTCGTTTGAGCGCTCCTAAAACAAACACAGGAGTAAAGAACCTATGGTTTATCCACCCAATCCGTCTGGTGGGGCGGACAGTTCATCGCGTCCTGATGACGATCGCCATACCCTACGCATCATTGCCGTGGGGTCACTCACCGTCGTCAACCACCACATCATGCAGATGTTTCAACTCGACTATGCCGAACCGGGTGAATGGTCAAAACCCTTGCCCACAGTGAATCCGAATGAAGTCATGCGAATTCTCACCAAACGCATTCGGGGGTTGAGCACGTAAAGTTCAAAGAAAAGCCCTCGCTGATTTTGCGAGGGCTAGACACTATAGCGAGGCAAACCTGGAACTTTATCAACCTTGAATCAATGGGGCAAACAGGGGTTCGAGGACGGTGGGGTTGAGGGTGGAGGAGGTCACAGGGATTAGAACGAGAGCTTTTGGAATAGATCAGCCACAGGTAAGGTAAATCCAGGAATCACTTCTTCCCCATCGAGAGAATCAACCGATTTCAGCAGGCGATCGGGTTCTTGAGCGCAACGATAGACCAAGACATAGTTTTCGTTAGGGTGAATGATCCAGGCTAAACGGGTGCCATTCTCGAAGTATTCCACCAGCTTGTCGTGGATTTCTTCCACCGTGTTGCCAGGGGACAGAATTTCTATGGCGAGATCAGCGGCACCGTCCAGGAATCCAGTTGGCAATTCCGTCATGCCTTGCAAACGATCTTTGGCAAAGAAGGAAATATCAGGAGAGCGTTTATTGCCATTTTTCATCTTGAAGGCGGTGCTGGAATCAAACAATGCGCCGAGTTTATGAGCATTGACAATGGCAAATAGGGCGGAGCTTAGAATAATAGCAATGTTGCCGTGTAATGCTCCTGAATTTCCCATATCAATCAATTCTCCGTTCACGATTTCATAGCGATGCCCATCTTGAGGTAAAGCCATGAACTCTTCATCAGTCCAAATTTTCTTTTCTGCTTTTAATTCAGTTCCAGTAGACACTGGTGGCCTCCTTATTCAAGTGTTTCTGCCCTTCTCATCTGCACTTCCTCTTTCTGAAAGCAACTCAGCAATCAGTGGTAGGGTTTCTCCTATCGCACGGCAATATCTACCTCCCGCCGATGGCCATACTCATCATACTTGCCCTCCCACACCAGTTCTGTCCGTAGTGTAGAAAGTGGGTGGGGGTTGTGGGAGCCATGCCTTGGAGCGAATCTACCGACTGGGAGCATGGACTGCGCGATTTGGTGATTGAATGCTATCTTTGTAGGCTCATGAAAAAACGGTAGAGGGGCGATCGCAGCCTGTTTCAAGCCATCAGGTTCTGGATAAGCATAAGAATAAAATGCTGGGTACGATAATCCGGCTCCGGGCCAAAATCCGGCACTACTGACTTCCTGAGCATAGGCTTCCTTCACGACCGCGTCCGGTAGATGAGGCACACCTCCCGGATGATCGGGAGCCGATCGCCCCGAAAAGCGAGTCACGGCTAGATCAAAGCTGCCCCAGAAGAAATGGACAGGACTGGCCTTACCGCAAAAGTGTGAGCGAAATTCTCGAAACACTCGAATGGAATGGGATCGGGCACTTCATTCGGCTTGGTATGAGGGTGATATGAATATCTAACTCTGCCAGCGTTTCCATGACGCTTTTGTAGAAATCGGCCACAGAGCGAGGGTAGAGTGCGATCGCACGTTTTGTCCCTTCACTGGTTTGAATCACAAGCTCATGGTCAATGAAATCAAAGTCGATTTGAACAATCCGGCTACCGTAGGGAATCGTCGAAGTCGTCAGTCCTCGAACCGTTACATAGAGACGATCTAGCTCCAGCAATGCAGTGGCCCGTTTGAATTGCTTGGCACTCATCTGCTCCTTACGAAGCAAGGCTTCGAGATACGTTCGGTCGTTTATCCAATTAGAAAAAATCTCAACGGTCAAAACCTTAAAAAATTCAGCCATTAACTCTAGAGC
>DBGGTD010000019.1:0-6981 GCA_051162585.1 Elainellaceae cyanobacterium | reverse complement strand
GTTTTTTAAAGCGATCGAGCTCCTCGATAATCGTAATCGGCAAGATCACGTCGTTATCTTCAAACCGCATGATCGCCGTCGGGTCATGTAACAATACGTTGGTGTCTAACACAAACGCCTTTTTCATAGGCAACGTCTTAAACGTCTTGGGGTCAACCCTCCAGATGAGTTCTGGCGTTTCCCCATGATACGGGTTGCAGGCGACGAATGGGGGAGGACATTGAATGTGTGTGGGTCCGTAAGGCTATAATATCGACGGGTTGCTACAGACCGACGCCATGACCATTTCTAGAGACGACGCCAAACGGCTGCTCGAACGCCTCATTTTTGACGACAGTCAGTCCCAGGAGTGGGTACAAGACGTATGGGACCTAAATCCCGTCTTGGGGGACCGTGCAGCCAAACTATGGGAAGTGTTTGAAGTCATTGTCGAATGTTGCCCTCCAGACAAGTTAGAAAATCTCCTGCAACATTACTATCAAGATTCTCTAGACTAGAGTCGACTCATCCTTTGATTTCGACATCTTTTGAATCAACTCAAAGAGCGATCGCATCCCCATTGCCTCACCGCCTTCGGGACGACCCGGCAAGCTCCGTAAATTCCATGCCATAAAATCGACATGAATCCACGGAATGTCTGGCTTCACAAACTCTCGCAAAAACAGTGCAGCTGTAATGGCCCCCCCGTAAGAGCCATTCGAAATATTAGACACATCTGCCGTCTTGCTGCTGAGCATATCTCGATAGGGCTGATGCAGCGGAAGCTGCCACACGGGATCATCAACCTGATTACCCGCAGATTTTAGAGCATTGGCAAGGTCGTCATGGTTGCAGAAAAAAGCAGGTAACTCAGTCCCTAAGGCAACTCGCGCCGCCCCTGTTAATGTTGCACAATCCAAGATTAACTGAGGCATTTCGCTAGACGCTTCCCAGAGTGCATCCGCTAAGACAAGCCGCCCTTCTGCATCCGTATTCCCGACCTCGACGGTTATCCCTTTACGAGACGGCAGCACATCGTACGGATGCATGGCATTACTCGAAATACTGTTTTCGACGGCAGGAATCAACACCCGCAGGCGAACCGGACATTCCAACTTCATCACCAGCGTTGCCAGTCCCAACACCTGAGCCGCGCCACCCATATCCTTTTTCATCAGCTTCATTCCTGATGCTGATTTGACATCTAACCCGCCACTGTCAAAGCAGACTCCCTTGCCCACGAGGGTTATTTTTGGCGCATCAGGATTACCCCAACGCATATCAATCAGCCGGGGAGGGCGATCGCTCGCCTTCCCGACTGCGTAAATCATCGGAAAGTTTTGGTCAAGGAGGTCTTTGCCTGCCACCACGTCAATCTGAGCGCCGTACAGAGCTGCCGTTGCGCGAGCTGCGTCTTCTAAATGGGCAGGCCCCATATCATTGGCAGGCGTGTTGATCAAATCTCGAACAAGAACCGTGGCTTCGGTTGCAGCGGCGATATAATTTTTGTCAGCATTATCGGGGAAAACAAGCTCAGCAAGGGGCTTTTGAGAATTTTCCTTATATTTATTAAATCGATATTGGCCTAAACTCCAGCCCAGGCAGAGCTTGGTTGCCGTGTCATCGGGTAAGGAGTCTGCAAGGTGGTATCGATGGGGCGGCAGACTCTGGGGCATCATACCTAGAGTCCACGTGTCAAGCGATTCTGGTTTGCCAACCAAGACGGTTTCGAGAGTTCCATCGTGATTCGGAATCAGGCAATAGGTTCCTGGCTCACCTGCAAATCGATTTGCATCGAGCCACCCCTTGTAATGGGCGTATTCGGTCTGAAGCTGCTCAGCATCAACGAGGGAAATGGGAATGGAATCAACTAAGGTCATATCAATACGGTTGCTTAATGCTCGCTCTATAGCCATCCTAGTTGAGTTAACCCGATCAGGATGTAATCCACAATCCGATCGGGTGCTTTTGTGAGAGTATAGCAATCCCAGATGGGTTGTGAGCGGTGGGGCGATCGCTTTTATGCCAGTTTCCTGAAGGTGATTAGAATCATCTAAACCATTAAGAGTATGGTGAGAATAGGTGAGTTAATTGGGAGATGATTTTGGTCGCTAATTCCTATCAATCACAAATCGACCACATCATTCACACCCTCAAACGCGAATTGCCAACGCTGTTTGAGAAAGATTTGTCCTATGACATTTACACCTCTAATATCTTTTTCAAAGACCCAGTTAATACGTTTAAGTACAAGTTTAATTACCGGATCATCTTTTGGACGCTTCGCTTCCACGGGCAACTTTTTTTCACTGACCTCTACTTTGATGTGCATGATGTCCATCAAGCGGCAAAAAACGTCATTCTAGCTGACTGGACGGTTCGAGGAACTCTCCGTCTGCCCTGGGATGCAGCAATATACTTTAATGGGCAATCGACCTACAAGCTCACCGATGACGGCCTAATTTATGAACATATCGACACCTGGGATCGAACACCGGGAGAAATTCTTAGACAGTTTTTGCCCCAAAAATCATCCTGACTCACTGGGAATTTTGTCTTTAGAATACGAAGAATGCCTGATCCGAGGCAATACGGATACGCATGTTGAGTTCTACGACATCTTGTGAAAAAGCAAATTGTATTAACAGGGACAACACGAGGGCTTGGTCGCTCAATGGTTGAACACTTCATCCAAGAGGGGCATACGGTGTTGGGCTGCGCGCGATCGCCCCAAGGTATTGAAGCGCTCCAGCGAGAATTTGGTGCACCTCATCACTTTGCGGTCGTCGATATTGCTGACGATCAGCAGGTTGCCTCCTGGGCACATACGCTGTTGTCAGACTATGACCCACCCGACTTGCTGATTAACAACGCCGGATTAGTGAATCAACTCGCCCCGCTTTGGAAAGTCCCTAGCGACGAGTTTTCGCAGGTGATTGATGTCAATATCAAAGGCGTTGCCAACGTCATTCGCCACTTTCTCCCGGCCATGATTCAGCGGCAAACGGGCATTGTGGTCAATTTTAGTTCAGGCTGGGGGCGATCAACCTCCCCAGAGGTGGCTCCCTATTGCGCAACTAAGTGGGCGATCGAGGGGCTCACGCGATCGCTTGCTCAAGAATTACCTCCTGGCATGGCGGCGATCGCTCTCAACCCCGGCATTATTCACACCGATATGCTCGAAACCTGTTACGGAGAAGCAGCCGCATCCTACACCCCCGTCAAAGAATGGGGGCGCAAAGCCGTGCCATTTCTGCTCAATCTCACGGCCCGTGACAACGGAATGCCCCTCACGGTTCCCACATAAAACCTGTCAAGTGATTAGAATTTCGGATAGCCGTTCATAAAACCGTAAGAATTTAGTGATTTCTCCGTATTTTCCCTTGCCGATGTCTCCTCAGAACTCGCTACAATGATGAACAGTTCTACTGCGGCGTTGGTGACTACCAACAATGTTTTACGATCTATGCTTTTCGTACTCGGGAACCTAGCTGCTATGGTGGCAGTATACCGGGCATAGCACCCGGAAACTTAAAGCCATAGTCAAGGTACCCACCTGGATCTCCAGGTCGAAAGCTGAGGTAAGACGGCGCTGCGGGGAACTCAAAATTCTAAATCCCTTACCTGTACAGGTAGGGGATTTTTTATGAAAAGAGCATACCAAATTTTGGCCTTTTATAGCCTTACGCTCTCGCGTTAGGACGTTAAATGTGTGGTGAGCCCCGCTTAGCGGGGCTCACCACACAAACCTGAGTCCGTAGGACTATAGCCTGATTATGAGTGTATGATATATTAAGCGTAGTCGTTATGAGTTCATCATAAAAATCCTATGGCAGACACGATGGTCGAAAACCTTGTTATTATTGGCTCTGGCCCGGCTGGCTACACTGCGGCCATTTATGCAGCACGGGCAAATCTCAAGCCCTTTATGTTTGAGGGCTATGAGGCGGGAGGGCTGCCAGGTGGACAACTCATGACCACCACCGAGGTGGAAAATTTTCCGGGTTTTCCAGATGGAATCACGGGGCCTCAGTTGATGGATCGCATGAAAGCTCAAGCGCATCGCTGGGGCACCGAAATGGTGACTGAAGATGTGACCTATGTTGATTTTAGTCAACGCCCGTTTGTTATTCGCTCAGACGAGCGAGAGGTTCGGGCTCATAGCGTTGTGATTGCCACAGGTGCGACAGCAAAGCGTTTAGGATTGCCCTGCGAGAATGAATTTTGGAGCCGCGGGATTTCGGCATGTGCGATTTGTGATGGAGCAACGCCGATTTTTCGCAATGCTGAATTAGCCGTTGTAGGCGGTGGCGATTCTGCCGCTGAGGAGGCCGTCTATTTGACTAAGTATGGATCTCATGTGCATTTACTGGTGGGGAGAGATGCTCTGTGAGCCAGTAAAGTCATGCAAGATCGCGTTTTACGGAACCCCAAAATCACCGTCCACTGGAATACGGAAGTCGTAGATGTGTTTGGTGATGATGACAGCATGAAAGGGGTCAAAATTGTCAACAATCAGACGGGGGCTGACGGTGAATTGCACGTCCGGGGATTGTTTTATGCCATCGGTCATACGCCTAATACCTGGTTATTTAAAGGACAGCTTGATCTCGATGAGGTCGGTTATGTGAAAACTATTCCCCATTCTGTTGAGACGAGTTTAGACGGGGTATATGCTGCGGGGGACGTGCAAGACCATGAGTATCGCCAAGCCATTACAGCAGCTGGGACGGGCTGTATGGCCGCAATGCTGGCAGAGAGATGGCTATCTGTGAATAATCTAGCGCACGAATTTCACCAGTCTGAAGCATCTGAACGCACGGAAGATGAAGGTAAAAAGGCAGAATATCAGCTTGCTGCTGAGTTTGATCCGGGTACGACTCGTCATATCGGAGGCTATGCGTTACGCAAGCTCTATCACGAGAGCGATCGCCTGATTGTAGTGAAATATGCCTCGCCAACGTGTGGGCCTTGCCACACCTTGAAGCCGATTCTGAGTAAAGTCATCGACGAATTTGAAGGAAAAGTTCACTACGTCAAAATTGACATTACAGAAGACCCAGACATTGCGGAATCAGCTGGTATTACGGGAACACCGACTGTTCAGTTTTTCAAAAACAAGGCAATGGTCGGGCAATTGAAAGGCATGAAACAAAAGAGCCAATTTCGCGAGATGATCGAGAAAAACCTGAATGCTGTACCAGCATAGGCATGATGATGACACCAGCGTTTAGGCTAATCAGTCACGGGATATGAGATAAGCTAGAGGTAACCCAATTCTCAAAATTAGGGCTCCAGATATACTCCGTAAGGGCGTTTCGCGAAACGCCCTTACCATACCATTTATGTGTAGTCTGAAGCATTTATGTGTAGTCTGAATTTGAAGAATTGGTGTAATGGGGCCGTTACACCTGTCACCCGTGGCATTTACGATACGTAGTCAGACAGAATTAATTACACAATGTCATTGCGAGTGGAACGGAGTGAAGCGAAGCAATCGCAGCCGTTTGGATTGCTTCGCGTTGCTCGCAATGACAGTAAATATTTTTGTCCACCGACTTAGCAATGTGGAGTGTGTGAACTCGGCAACTTTTGTTATACATATTTTGAAATTGCGCCATGATTATATAGGGTGCTATCAAGTATCGCCGTAACTGACCACTAACAAATGCTTCGGTGCGTTACGTTGGCGCTAACAGCACACAGCTAGTGCCAGATATAGCGATCCTAAATCGCTTGTGAATTGTGTGTGAGCGGTGGGGCGGGCGGCGCCCGCCCCACCGCTCACAACCCATCTGGGATTGCTATATTTGATTGCCAGGTTAATAAGTAGATCGGCAAACGCTGATAGCTGATAGCTAATAGCCAATCGCTAAAGGAGTCCTTGTATGTCGGTGAATGGTAATCGTTTCATTGCTCGACTCAGTCTCAGCAGCATGCTCGTTCTGAGTATGGTTGAAATACTAGGCTTGCCTGCCCGCGCTCTTCCGGATGCCGATGAGATTCCGGAAGAAGTCCTGCGGACAGAAATTATTCTTGACGCGCGATCGCCCATCGATGGTGAGCCCATATCTGCCGCTGAATATGCCGAGCTTCAAGTTCTTCTCGAAGAATCCGAATACCCACCTACTGTTTCATCTGATATCCAGCAGCTTATCTTCATGCTGAGAGTCCGTCGCTTCATTCGCGTGTTTGTCCCAATTTTTCCTTAAGAGCATTAATTAATGCTCTTATTGAACCAACGCGGATCGACTACCCTGTCAGGCAGCCTGCGTATCTCGTCTATAAGACTTCAGATACTTGCCAAATATGTCAATACTACTATGGACAGGCATTTGGGGGAATTCAACTCATTTGTGCAATACATCCCCATAGCCCCGAAGATGATGCATGCCCTGACAGAGTGGCGATCGCACTGGATTAAATCATTGATTTCTCCATACTTCTTTCACTACTATAGCCTTACGCTTCCGCGTTAGGACGCTTGGCAAAGAATTACAGCAAACCACTGGTTTTCATCTGTCCAAGTACGAATCGGTGATAGGGAATGCGCTGCAAGTTTATGCTGCATCACATCTACGTTAAACTTGCGAGAAATCTCGCTCAGAATGGTTTCTCCTGGCTCAAAGGATACTGTCAAGTCTAGTGCTTCAAGATGAACGGTCTGTGCCGAACGGCTTCTTAAATGCATTTCAATTTGGTTGAGACTCTCGTTGTAGAAGGCCCAATGCTCAAATTGATTAAGGTCAAAATTGCCCTTGAATTTACGGTTAAGATGGCGCAGTATGTTGAGGTTAAAGGCTGCTGTAATGCCTTGGCTATCATTGTATGCAGCCTCCAAAGTCGCTCGGTCTTTTTGTAAGTCAATCCCAAGTAAAAAGTATTCACCCGGCTGCAGGGCGGCATTAATTTGATCGAAAAAGCGATCGCACGCATCGGGGCTAAGATTTCCTAATGTGCTGCCGATAAAGCAAATCATTCGGCTCGGCAGGCGAGATGGAG
>DBGGTD010000018.1:0-3047 GCA_051162585.1 Elainellaceae cyanobacterium | reverse complement strand
CCAATACCCAGAATGGCTATCAATTTCTGGTTTTCATCTACGATCCAACTTTCTAAGCACCTGAGTTCTTCTTGTCGCCCAAAGAAGCATGAAGTAGACGGTGCTTCATTCCAATCAATTTGTTTGTTTGGAGAAAGGATGTCAATATCGCCTGTACGCTTTCGATATCTTTCTATGGCTTCTTGGAAGTTTCGTCTTCTGACAGGTTCTCCTAGCGCTTGGGAAAGCGATTTCCATAACCCAGCCCCTACTTCCTTCACATAATCCTCGCTGTACTTGTTACTGTCCGCAAATCCTGCATATGTCTGTTTCGGATTCAGCCACAAAGCCTTGAACAAAGAACTCTCAAGGTCTGTTAGGTGCTGCCCTGAAGACTCAGAAACAGCTTTGTCAGCGAGACTACAAGCTTCATCACCATCCATGAGTTGAGCAAATTTATAGAGCTGCCCTCCGAATTATACCGTCTTGGCATCTCAATAACCCACTTAATCCTACTTAACTCCACTGACAAGTCCGGGCAAAGTATTGAGAATCAAATTTATAGCCGTACGCTCTCGCGTTAGTACCTTGAACGTGTGTAGAGCCCCCGCGCCGCAGGGGCTCTACACACAAACCTGAGCTGGCTATATCAACAAGCAGCAGTCAAGCCTGCACGTTCAAAAAATAGGAGATGGAAAGATGACATACTTAGGCAACCTGAACGACAATACTCTCAACACTGGTGGAACCGTCGGGCCAGGCAATTTTTTTGATGAAATTACTTTCAATAATGTTCATCGTGGAAATGTTCGTATTACCTTGCCTGCGGTTGGCGGTTTTGGAAATACAGACCTTGAACTGTATGACTCAAGGGGTCAACTAGTTGGTCAATCAAGTAATTATAATTGGACAAATCCAGGTGAACAGATTGAAACATTTCTAGAGGCTGGAACCTACACAGTTAGGGTGATTGAACGAAACTTTTCTGTTCGCTTACCAAGCGGTTACACTGTTTGGATTCAGGACTTAACTCCAACGGGAACAGAGCCTCCATTATCATCTCCAGCCCCTGTTATTGGTAGTTCTCGGGGTGAACACCATAGAGGCACTACCAATGATGACTTTATCGACGCACGAGGAGGAAATGACACCATTGCAGGATTCGGTGGTAATGACACTCTGTTTGGGGATTCTGGAAATGACGTGGTTAGGGGGGGAGCAGGAAATGATCTGCTCTTTGGCGAACATGATTATCGATATCGCCCCGGTTTGAATCCACATTTTGGTGATGACACCCTCTATGGAGGCGATGGAGATGATTACATAGATGGTGGGCAAGGAAATGACACTATTTGGGGCGGTGAAAATAACGATACTGTCAATGGCCGTTCAGAAAACGATTTAATCTACGGTGAAGGGGGGCACGACACCATTTTTGGGGAAGATGGCAATGATTGGCTCTTTGGCGAAGAAGACTATAACGTTACTGGCGTCCCGAATCCTCACTTTGGCAATGATCTCATCCTAGGCGGTAATGGGGATGACTACATTGACGGGGGACGAGGTAACGATACCCTTTGGGGCGGCGCTCAGAACGACACCATTAATGGTCGGGCCGAAAATGATGCCATTTATGGTGAAGGGGGGCACGACACCATTTTTGGGGAAGATGGTGAAGATACTATCTACGGTCAAGATGGTAATGACCTGATCTGGGGAGGAAATGGACGAGACACAATCGCAGGCGGCAGTGGTAATGATTTGCTGATTGGTGGAGATGGAGTTGATACGCTGACAGGGGGTGAGGGAAATGACACCTTTGGTGGATTCGGACGTAACACCTATGACACTATTACTGACTTCCAAATAGGCACAGATGTTATTGATGGACCAACTTCCTTAACGGCTGCTCAAGTTGCTCAGCTCAGAGACGTGTCTGCAGTAAATATAGATGCTATCCAAGAGGTGTTGACTCCAGAAAACTTAGCCGTGCATGGAGCAGCTACCTTTGGCTTTTCTAATAGGACATTCGTGGCCTTAAATGATGGTATTGCTGGGTTCCAACAGGGCGATATATTGCTTGAAATTTCAGGGTATAGTGGTGATCTGAGTAGTTTGTCTATTGCCTGAGCCGCATACTGATTGTCAAGTCATAGGTAGGGTTTAGCAGACTTGCTACCCTACCTGTTTTTACTAGTGTTATAGCCCTACGGGCTTAGGTTTGTGTGTAGACCCCGCGCGCCGCGCGGGGTCTACACACGTTCAGCGTCCTAACGCGAAAGCGTAAGGCTATATAACCCTCGCCTTTAAGCCAGAGCAAACAGCCCAAGCCTTCCCAAAATTGCGATGTACATACCCTTCGGGAAGCTATCCCTGCGGCTGTCTATGGTGGTCGCTCAATTGTTCCAGATGTAGCCGTCTTTCTCACACAGCGGATTCCTCGCTACCAGGGCAAAACCTCACCGTTTGAATGCCAAAAGGTGCCGGTATTTTCTAACGCGAGGTCACTAATCCGCTGGAGAAGATTCTTAACAGCTTCTTCGGTTGAGATACCGCTAAAGCCAGTCATGCGCGTACTCACCATGCCTGGATGTAAAATTGCCACCGCAATTCCACTAGGCTTTAAATCGTGAGAAAGTGACTTGCCCGCCATCGACATCGCTGCCTTTGACATGCGATATCCGTATGAATTGCCTGAGGTGTTATCACCGATAGAGCCCATCCGGCTCGTCATCAGAATGACTTTAGACCCAGATTGAAGAGTGGGTAACAACCGACTTGTGACTCGCAACGCACCGAGGGCATTGACTTCAAACTGCCGCCGAATGCTTTCAAAATCAAGCGCCTCTAATTTGACGCGTTCAATAATGCCTGCATTATTAATCAAGACGTCGATGGGCGTACCCTGGAGTCGTTTGGCCAGATTGTCGACATCTGAGTCAGACGTCACATCGACTCCCTCTTCAATGCGAACTCCAAGAGCTTTTAGATCGTCTGAGGGTGATCGGCAAATCGCAATCACATCATCGCCTCGGTTCTGAAGTTGGCGGCAATACTCTAGCCCAATG
>DBGGTD010000017.1:0-5757 GCA_051162585.1 Elainellaceae cyanobacterium | reverse complement strand
GACCCATCTCATCGCCGGGCGTGATGCCCCGAAACACAGTTTGGGGATCAAACCGTCCGCGCTGGCGCGATTGTTCTGCCGGGCTCAGACGGCGGTAGTCGAGTCCCTGGATCCAGGGGGTGTTGTTGAGGCGGTTTGCGGCCTGTTGCACGTCACCGTCTGCAAACTTTGCAAAAGGCACATCTCGCAACAGCGCCATGAGATAGACTTCCATCATCTCAGTGACCAACTCTGGGCTGTCGAGTATTGGTGCAGGCGGCATGGTGACAGCCTGAGCATCTGGACCTTCTAGATCAAAGGTAGACCCCGCTCCAGCACTTTCCCACGCTCGGACAGGAACTTCATTCTGAGTGGCGATTTGCGACGTCCAGGTTGGCTTTTCAACTCCATCTTGCCCATCAGGACCTAACGGCGTGGCCTTAAAGTCTAAGGTGTCTCCAGAGTCGATGCCCCGCACAAATTGCTGAAAGTCGTCAGCCGAAACAATGAAGCCAGTTTCGGGGGCATGGGGCAATCCTTTGGTGAAATTGGCAATGTGAGTCGGCTTGTTATCCGCGTTGCGGTAAATAAATTCTTCACCGTTGCTAATTTGAACCGGATGCTCTCGGAAGCTTGCGACGTCAGCCGCATCTTGACGAACTTGTAACGCACTGATTCTGCGATCGCGCATGGTCGATTTTCTCCTGGATGAATGTGAGTGAGATAGCCGAGCCCTGACACGAGATCTCATCCGACGATGATGTCTCGCTCGGCTTAGAACACGTCGAGGCTGAGGTCGGTGGGCATCTGGCTCCGATGGGGCATCGACCTCGATCACGATTTCCGTATCGGGAGTGCTGAGATTCCACAACACCGAATCTTCTGTGCTGTGCAACAGATAATCACCCTGGAACACCCTAAAAAACAGATCAGGCTTTCGATCAAACGCCCACTCTTGAAAATCAGCACTTCGAAACTCTATCTGGAATGCACCCTCAGAATCGGTCGTGCTGACTCCAAGCCGATCGTCAACCATCCAATCTTTGTCCCAGGCTTCAACTCGTAACCCTGAAATTCCACAGCGACTTTCACGATCAGTCACACGACCGGAAATATGAAAAATTGTCATATTGTCATAACGCTTTACGTTAAATGGTCTGAGGCTCTACTTTCTGAGGCTCTACTTATTGAGATGTTCTTATCATGACAGCAGGGATCAGGAACTGACGGCACCCAGGAGGGGTACTTTTTATACCCAATACCTGGCAAAGAGTCCGCGAGAACTGTAGCCTTAGCAGTGAAGGATGGAGACACAAATCATGGCTGTGCAGGTTCAAACGCCAGAGTGGGTCAAACATGCAATCTTTTATCAGATATTCCCTGATCGTTTCGCTAAGGGCGATCGCCCGTCGTTGAGCACACCGAACCCTGACTTAGAAGCGTGGGATGCCCCCCCCACGCTTCAAGGATATAAAGGTGGCAACTTGGAGGGAGTGATTCAAAAACTTGACTATCTGCAAGATTTGGGGATTAATGCGATTTATCTCACGCCAATTTTTCAATCCGCGTCTAATCATCGCTACCACACCCACGATTATTACCAAGTTGACCCTATGTTGGGAGGCAATGAAGCGCTCCGCAAGTTACTCGATGAAGCGCATCAGCGCAATATCCGAGTGATCTTGGATGGGGTGTTTAACCACGCGAGTCGAGGCTTTTTCTTCTTCAACGATATTTTGGAGAATGGTCCCTACTCGCCTTGGCTAGACTGGTTCAAAATTGAGCGCTGGCCCCTATCTGCCTACGACGGCTCATTACCCGCTAATTATCAAAGCTGGACAGACAATCGAGCCTTACCGCAGTTTAATCACGATAACCCGGCAGTGCGTGAATATATCATGCAGGTGGGTGAACATTGGATTAAGTTTGGCATCGATGGATGGCGGCTTGACGTGCCGTTTGAAGTCAAAACCCCCGGATTTTGGAGCGAGTTTCGCGATCGCATCAAAGCATTGAACCCTGATGCCTACATTGTGGGCGAAGTGTGGACAGATGCCCGACCGTGGCTCGACGGCACTCAGTTTGACGGCGTGATGAACTACCTGTTTACCGGGCCGACGATTGCATTTACAGCGGGCGATCGCGTCGTCATGGAACATGCTGAAGAACCCGACTACTATCCCTATCCTGCGCTCGATGCAGCGGGCTATGCTCAAAAAATGCAGCATCTTCTCCGGCTCTACCCGTGGGATATTCAACTTACTCAGATGAATCTACTTGACAGTCACGACACGGCTCGGCTTCTAACCGTAGTTAGTGGCGAGTCTGAGGCAGACGCTCAATCTAGTTTTCTGTTAGCAAGTTTACTGATGTTTACGTTTCCGGGAGCACCCACCATTTACTACGGAAATGAAGTCGGACTTTCGGGTGGGCTTGATCCAGACAGTCGGCGTGTCTTTCCGCCCCAAGCTGAGTGGAACTTAGACATTCTCAATCGCTATAAACAACTCATCGCATTGCGTCATGAATACACGGCTCTGCAAACTGGCGACTATCAAGTGCTCTTTGCTCAAGATATGACCTATGTCCTGTCTCGTCACTTTGGAGAAGAAGCATTAATTGTTGCTGTGAATGCAGGAAAGACGTCAATCGACATCTCGTTGCCGTCGGTGACGAACCAAATTCCGTCTCGACCTGATCGTGTTTTGTACGGGGATGGCAGTGCCCACTGGTCGCAAGATACTTTATCGCTTACAGTTCCTGCCCAGGCTGGGCTCATCCTTGGATAGCTCAAGACGAACATGAGATACGTCATCGAGATGAAATAATTCAGCCGATTCTGATGGGCTAAATATCTTGCCTGATAGCGCTAGATCGACGTTGCGATCGCACGTTGGTAAGAATCATTTCTCGATGGCGTATGGTGGTCACTGCCACCTCCCACGGAAACGTAAACGACTGAAAAGATTCGGGCGAAATGCGATCGACATCCAAATCTACAACCACCCGCTGGAGAATCTTATAGAGCTGGCGACGAACAACAGCGAGCTGTTCTAGATCTTCTGTGTCTTCAACCTGGGCAATGAGTTCTAAGATTTCTAGGTTATACATGTCAGCGCGATTTTTTTGTCGCCCGACCAGCCATAGCCGAAACTGCCAAATGCCCGACATACCCAAAATCGAAACAGATAGCAACAAACCAATTGGTTCAGCGTACTCAACCAAGAAATTGGGATCATCCTGGTTGTAATAGGCTCTTGCTCCTGGGTGCAAGGGCAATCCCAGGTTTTCGCTTGCATCCGGTAATCGAATCGTCGCCGACAGAGGATGCTGTCGCACCAGCTCATTGCGAAATTCATGGAGCGATCGCGTAATTTCATAAATCACGTCTTGATTCACATCAGCACGAGCCACCATCACCGCCCGCACGGCGATCACCGACATGTCCTCTGGTGGAATCAGCCTAGTTCCGCCATAGGTCCCCTTTGGAATTTGGGTCGCTTCTAAATACGGCAGAGAAAGCTGAAGCGCTTCGGCTCGATCGATTGGAATCAGCCGCCCTCGGCTGGCTTTCAGCGACCCATTTACAGACTCATTGCCGAGTGCAATAATCCGAAACAATGCATCTACAGTGCCTTGCTCTAGTGCAGTATGAGCATCGGCAGGTAGCATCGGGATTGCATCAAAATCATTCTCAGTCAGTCCGTAGCGCTCCACGAGGGGCCAAAACAGCGCATACGAGCCACTCCCCTTTGGCATCAGCGCAATTCGTTTGCCTTGCAAGTCTGCCACCTGCTGGATATCTGCATCTTGAGCTGCAATCAGGTGAAACATTTCAGGGAAAAGAAACGCCACCGCTTGGACTGATGGCTCAACTGGGGTGTCGCTTTGTACCAGCGCAAGCTGAACATCTCCTTGCTCCAAACGCTGCATATTTTCACGAGATCCAGCCGTTTCAAGAACTTCAATCCGAATTTTGGGATAATGATTGGCAACTACCTGGGCAAGCGCTTCCCCAAATGCATAATATTCGCCTTGTTGCCCGGCGGTTGCCAGCGTCAGCGTAAACACCCGGTTTTGTTCACGGATCCACTGTGCAGCAAAAACGGTTCCCGCCACAATGCTGAGCAATATGACTGGGAGCGTAAATTTACCCTGCATTGCTCATTCCCCACCAATCTGATAAACCTGAATCATAAAGCATCGGATTGATTCGGTGAAGCCTTAAACTGTAGGATGCTTGTCGTATGTATTCAACCCTACGTTAGGTCACTCGTGCGAAATATTGTTATTGCTGGCAACTGGAAAATGCATAAAACCCAAGCGGAATCGCTTGAGTTTCT
This sequence comes from Elainellaceae cyanobacterium, assembly GCA_051162585.1. GTDB lineage: Bacteria > Cyanobacteriota > Cyanobacteriia > CAZCXK01 > CAZCXK01 > DBGGTD01. Next base: position 1,435 of record DBGGTD010000017.1, on the reverse strand, counting down.
ACAAGGTTTTATGTCTCAACTCAACGAAACCCCCGAGGATCGTGAAGTCGTTCTCTGCGTTCCTTATACCGCGTTGGGAGCTTTATCCAAAAATCTGCATGGCAGCCGGGTTAGGATAGGCGCTCAGAATGTTCATTGGGAATCTAGCGGTGCTTATACCGGAGAAATCTCTGGCGACATGCTGAAAGAGTTTGGTGTGCGATATGTAGTTATCGGCCACAGTGAACGCCGTCAATATTTTGGAGAAACCGATGAGACGGTTAATCTTCGCCTAAAGGCATCTCAAAAATATGGCTTAACGCCGATTTTGTGTGTGGGCGAAACCAAGCAGCAGCGAGATGCAGACGAAACGGAAACCCTAATTAAAGGGCAACTGCAAACAGATTTGGTGGATGTTGATCAGCGAAATCTAGTGGTTGCCTATGAGCCGATTTGGGCGATCGGAACAGGGGATACGTGCGAAACGTCTGAAGCCAATCGCGTTGTCGGATTGATTCGGAGTCAACTTAGCAATACGGACGTCCCTATTCAGTATGGCGGATCGGTGAAGCCGGGTAATATTGACGAAATCATGGCTCAACCTGAAATTGATGGGGTTTTAGTGGGCGGTGCAAGCCTAGATCCGTCTGACTTTGCACGAATCGTAAACTACAGCGATCGCTAAATCGCTTCAGGCATGCCTCTAAGCTAGAAATTAATGCTGGGGCAGATTGTTGTGAATAGGAGACATGGGGATGCTTCCCAGAAGGGCTGAGCACTGAACTCTGTTTAGATCCTCAAATTCTAAGAAGGATTGCTATAGATGATCGTCCTCGAACGACGGATCATAGTTATCGAAGCTATCAATCTGCTCCAGCGAATCATCGATGACAAACTGCTCGATATCGCCTAAATCCTCATCATCGTCGTCAAATCGCCCTCTCCACTGAGAAAAGATTCGATAGTTATCAAGCAGAGTCGTCGTGCGATCGCGCAGACTTTCTTCAGTCATATTCACCAAGTTATATTCAACGTTCTCGGCATAAATCGCCATCGTGACGTTAAAAATCTCGAAGAAGGTAATGACCCACTTGCACTCTTGCTCGCCAAACTTTTCGTAGTATTGAATGAGATCGGCAATACGAGATTCGAGGTGAGTCCGCGCGTATCGACAGATCAAAATAATTTTTAATAGGATAACGACCAGCGTGAGCGGGCTTCCCTGAGATATCAGTAGCGTAAATAGGGAAGACGGTTCTTTGTGATTTTCTGTGGTCAGATATCCAATGACTCGATTCGCTGTCCTCAGCAAGAGTGCATCGTTAATCGTTTTATCGTCATAGCTAACATACAGGGTCTCTAGCTTGCCAGATAAATGGGTTTGTAGCGTCTGAATGACTTCATTTTGTTCGATCGAATAGACCAGGTATTCCTTTAGACTTCGCTTGAAATCAAG
>DBGGTD010000016.1:0-2390 GCA_051162585.1 Elainellaceae cyanobacterium | reverse complement strand
GCCCCGCATGTGGGAGTTGCTCGATTTCTTTGGTGGGCTTATTGACTTACAAGCCAAGCAAATTCGGGTACTCCATGCCAACAGCTTCATCGAAGACCCGACGCGAATCTTTCGAGCCGTTCGGTTTGCCGTGCGCCTAGGATTTGATATTGATGCTCAAACCGAGAGCTATATTCGTCATGCGATCGGCAGCGGCATCTATCACCGCATTCAATCCGATATAGACACCACCCCCGCCTTACAAACCCGACTTAAGCGGGAACTGCACTACATCCTTGAGGCTCCTTATTGGCAACCTGCGATTCGACTGCTCGATGATTTAGGTGCGCTTCAGTGCATTCATGCTGATCTCGATTTAGATGACTCCTTGTGGTGGCGACTCCGGCTAGTAGATCGATGCCTGCGACGATTTGACCGTCAAAACACAGTGCCGCACTGGCAAATGCTTTTGGAAGTGATGATTGCAGAGTTGGCTCCCGAGGCTCGACTATCGGTTGCCCAAAATTTGCAGCTTCCGGATGAGAGTCTTGAGCGACTCCAGCACGTTAGCAAAATTCGAGCTGACCTTGCGCAGTCATTGCCCCAGTGCAACCGTCCGAGCCAATTGTTCGAGCAGCTCGATGTCTATGACTTGGCAACGCTGATTTTATTGGCTGCGAAAGGGTCTCGTTTAATGCGGCGGCATATTTGGAAATATCTCAGCCAGTGGGCAACCAGTCACCCCCCGCTAGATGGCAATGATTTGAAAGCGCTGGGATACAAACCAGGTCCTCGGTTTAAAGAAATTCTAGCCTCCCTTTTGGCGGCTAAGCTGGATGGCGAAATCACCAATCGAGCCGAAGCGGAGGCGTTTTTATCAGAGCACTTTCCGCTTAACTCTTAGCTCCGCTCAAGATTAGGGTAGGATATTTGGAAGAAATAACGTTAAGCTCTCTTAAACCTTGTTTCCCCCAAACTGCTATGACTTTGACGGCTGGAGCAACTCTTCAGAATGGCAAATACGTCATTCACGTAATCTGCGACCATCAAGAGCTTGAAATCACCTATCAGGCGACCCATTCGTTTCTGAGGCAGGCTGTTCTAATCAAAGCCCTCAGAGAGGGTCTTCGAGATCACGAAGATTTTGATGCGCTCAAACGCCAATTTATGCGGGCGGCGACCCATCTTGCCCAGTGTCAACATCCCAATCTGGTGCGTACGCTAGATTGCTTTGAAGAAGATGGTATTCCATATGTGGTTCTAGAGAGCGTGTCAGGGCAATCCCTCGACGAGGTTGTACGCGCAGGTCACCCCCTCTCAGAAGAATCTGCGCTATTTCTCATGCGTCAAGTTGGTTCAGCCGTTAGCCACATCCACCAGTGCGGCCTTGTGCATGGCGGCATTACTCCACGAGCTTTAGTACGGAGCTATGGCACCGATCACATAGTATTGGCGGGGTTTGGTTTGAAGACGATGGTTGCTGCTGCGTCTTTAACGGCCTCTGAAATAGCCTCTGAAATAGCCTCTGAAATAGCCCCTGAAACAGCCTCTAAACAACAATCTGGCTCAGGCTTTCTCGATTCTGCTGATGGTGATGCCTCTGTGTTAAGCAATCAGGAGAATCCTGTTGTAGACCTTCGTGCGCTTGCCCAGACGCTCTACTTTTTGCTGACGGGCGAATTACCATCGGTTGCGATCGCCTTCAATGGAGCAAAGCTGCTGTCAATACAGCCACCTCTCAAACGCAGCACCGAAGACGCAATTCGCTCAGTACTCGATATTAATGCATCTCCACCGCGGATGCAGGTAGACGACTGGCTCAAAAAACTCGACATTGGTGCTTCATTAGATTCACAACCCCCCTCGCTAAATTCACAACCCACCTCATTATTCATGCGAACACAGGTCATCTCCCCGGCGTATTCCGCAGGAGCCACCTCAGCAAAAACAGTTATTTCCCCGGAGCGATCGCCTCGTGTGGCATCCTCTAAGCCCCATTCGGCGAAGTCGAAGGCACGCCCATGGCTTTTATTAGGATTAGGGATGACATCGGTGGCAGCGGCGTGCTCTGGCGCATATCTCGGCTTTACCTTAAGGTTCCAAGATGCTGACGATCTTTCAAAATCGCCCGTGTTTGGCCGTGAAATTTTTGGCGGCGAGCAAGATTTTCCGCCGTCTCGCGAATGGCCTGGATTAGATAGCACAGACTTGTCTGAATCGCCGCGCGTCTTATTTGAGCGCTCGGAATCGACTGATCAAGCGCAACCTGATGAATCTATCCAGATCGCCCCTCTCCCCTCCATCGACGACTATGATGATGATCCCGAAGCCGACTCTGAATTGGTGACTGATCCAGATTTATTTTTTGATCCAGACTCCATTTCCGGTTCGGTTGACGACTGGGATACTGA
>DBGGTD010000015.1:0-9045 GCA_051162585.1 Elainellaceae cyanobacterium | reverse complement strand
CGGTGACGCTGAGCCAGCAGTTTACTTAGGCCCTATCCGAAGCCCCCTGATGGGGGTTAGGTTCCAAAAACTCTAGAGCGTTTTCGGATACGCTCTTAGATAAATGCTTTGATTTGTGTGGTTTCTAGTGGGTTTTGGTACCGCTGAGAATGTTCCGTTCCTGCCAATCAACCGTCGGTGTCCAGAATGCAGTAGGCTGTAGCTGGACTATGTTTCGCGGCTAATGACAACTGGGCTGGTCCTGATTGCGGCAGTTTTGATCCTGGGAGGTGTGATTGCGACATTGGGCGATCGCATCGGCATGCGCGTTGGCAAAGCTCGGCTCAGTTTGTTTAATCTGCGTCCTCGACAGACCGCAACATTAGTCACGATTTTGACTGGGGTGATTATTTCAGCAACAACATTTGCGCTGTTGTTTGCGGTGAGCGACCAGTTGAGAACAGGAGTCTTTGAACTGAGAGAAATCCAAGATGACTTAGAGACCGCGCGCATCAACTTAGGTGACGCCCGGACTGAGTTAAGTCAAGCCCGGAGTCAGCGAAACCAAGTTCAAGATGAGCTTGAAGAGGCTCGTACCGAGCGAAGTGACGCCCAACAGAGGCTCCGATCAATTAATCAGTCACTTGAAGACGCCATCGCCCGACAAGCACGCACAGAGTCTCAACTCGCTACCACTCGCGACGAACTCAACCGAATTGAGGCCAATTTTCAGCAGGCACAGTCGCAATTGAGAGAAGTCTCTCAGCAGGCTGTGGCATTGCGTTTAGAGATTCAGGAGCTTGAAGCGGAGCGAGAGGCACAGATTGCCCAACGAGACCAAGAAATTGCTGAACGCAATGAGGCGATCGCAGAACGAGAAGCCCGTCTGAGGGAATTAGAAAACCAACGAGCCTCTCTCAATCGAGAACTGCAAAATCTAGAGCAAGAAATTAAAGCACTGCGGGAAGGCAGCGTTGTATTGCTACGCAACCAGACTCTTGCATCCGGAGTCATACGGGTAATTGATCCGGACGCCGCTCCGCAAGCGGTTGACCAACTGCTCCGAGAAGCTAATCGGTCAGCAACTCAAGCGATCCTACCGGGATCAGATAATCGAGAAGTTCAAGTGATTCAGATCACTAATGCTGAAGTGGAGCAGCTCATCAATGAAATTCGAGGTGGTGAAGATTACCTAGTCCGAATCTTTTCACAGGGAAATTATCTAGTCGGAGAACCCTGTGTCTTGGCAGGGCAAACCTGCATTCAGGTGGCGGCTGACGCCGTAATTAATGAGGTTGTCTTTGAAGAGGATGAAGTGCTGGCGGCAACCACCCTAGAGCCCTCTGAAATGACGACCGAAAGCCTGATCGACCGCATTGAACTGCTCATTGCCGCGACTCAATTTCGGGCACAGCGGGCTGGAATACTCTCTAACATTGTCCAAATCGCCTATGGCCGAGAGCAGCGCGTCAGTGACTTTTTCCAGACATTGCAAAACTCTGATAATTCAGTGGAGGTTCAAACGGTTGCCGCAGAACCGATCTACACAGCAGGGCCGGTCATTGTTCAACTGGTCGCGGTTCGAGACGGGCAGGTTTTGTTCAGCACAGAAGGTACTAATGAAGATATCTAGTCAGAGAATAGAAATTTGAGCGAATTGATGCGATTATCCTAAAGTTCTAGTCCTGGTTTAATCACAGTTTGTGTAGCCTTACGCTTTCCGTTAAGACATCGAAGGTGGGTAGGCTCCCTGCGCGCAGTCTACACACAAATCCAAGCCCGTAAGACTATAGTTTGTGACGCCTGATTGGTTTGTCGAATTTGGGTCTTCGTTCGTTCATGGTCACCTCTGATTTTGAGCACCCTCAGCAACCTGTGATCCTTGGATTTGATCCAGGACGACAAAAATGTGGTCTGGCCATTATGGGGCTAGACCGAATGCTCTATTATCATCAGGTTGTCTCCGCCGAGACAGCGATCGCCACCATTCAAGATCTCCGTAAACAATTTCCTATTTCCATGGTGGTGATTGGGGATCAGACCTCTGCCAATGAGTGGAAAGAACGGCTGACAGAAAATCTGACCGATTCTCCCTCGATCGTAATGGTTGACGAACGCTACACCACCCTAGAAGCCCGCGATCGCTATTGGGACATGAATCCACCTCATGGCATTGATCGCTTACTTCCTCAGTCATTACGTCGCATTCCTCGCCCCATCGACGATATCGTGGCAATTTTACTAATCGAGCGATATCTAGGACGGTTAACAAACTAATATTTTAGAAGACGATACTCAAGCGCACACTGCTACAGAGTCGAATCAACGAGGGATTCGGCAAATGGCAAAGAAGCGGATTATTGCTTTTCAATAGGCAAATTGGCGCTTTGCCCCCCCGTTAGATTAAAGGAGCTAATTTCACAAAACTTTATTCCGTCGCATTCGTAGCTTATACTCATGAGGGTGACAAAAAGGAGTGAATATAGATGTCGGAGGCAGAGCGGCCCCTGACTGAGACAAGGATTACAGTGCCCAAAGAACTACTTGGTTCTCCTGGTGCCATTAGTCCAAATCTGTTGATGTTTCTGTCTGCAATACTGATGGTTGTGGCATCAGTGCTTGGATACTGGCAATGGAGTTGGCCTAGGTGGTGCTGTTTTCTTACAAACGTGATTGCGCTTCACCTAGTCGGGACTGTAATTCACGATGCGTCTCATAACGTGGCACACCGCAATCGAATTGTGAATGCTGCTCTAGGGCATGGCAGCGCTTTGATGTTGGGGTTTTCTTTTCCGGTGTTTACTCGCGTTCATATGCAGCATCATGCCCATGTCAATGACCCCGACAATGACCCCGACCATTTTGTGTCGACAGGGGGACCACTTTGGTTAATTGCTGCACGCTTCTTCTACCACGAGATTTATTTCTTTCGCCGGCAGCTTTGGCGCAAATTTGAACTATTAGAGTGGTTTTTGAGTCGTCTAGCAGTTGCAACCGTGGTCTTTTTGGCGATTCAGTATAACTTTTTAGGCTACATCTTCAACTTCTGGTTTTCTCCAGCCTTAGTTGTTGGCTTAGCTCTAGGGGTGTTTGTTGACTATTTGCCCCATCGTCCCTTCAAAGAGCGCGATCGCTGGAAGAATGCCAGGGTGTATCCCAGCCCGATTTTGAATCTGTTGATCATGGGGCAAAACTATCATCTGATCCATCATTTGTGGCCCTCAATCCCTTGGTACAACTATCAAGCCGCCTATCAAGCGACGCGACCGCTTTTAGATGAAAAGGGATGCCATCAATCTCTAGGTTTACTGCGAGGCAAAGACTTTCTGAGCTTTCTCTACGACATCGTTCTAGGGATTCGATTCCACGGGCACAATGTCCAAAAATCTGTAACGGAGTCGGTTCAGAAAACTAAGAAGCCATCCTGAAGACGCACTCATAGGATGCCCTCAACGGCTGGCAGCAATCCTACATAGCAATCCTAGATGGGGCATCTGCTAAAGGGTGCCCGTTTTTTTATGAGAATTCAGCCTTCTCCTTCATCCCTCTGCCTTCATCCCTCTGGTTGGCAAAACGCATAAATAGTAACCCGTAAACATTAAAAATTGTGCTGAATTTCGGGCGATCGCATCGAAATTTCAAGGAATCTCTAAATTTGTCTTGCAATCCAGGCGATCCCTTAGATTGGCGCCTAATCAGGCTGATTCTTGCGATCGCTACGCTACGCCTAGCGTAGCCTTGCTTGAGACTCACCTGAGGAGTCTGAGGGTTTATGTCACAATGAAATTCATTGCGTTAAGGATATAAATGCAGCGCTCGTGATTGAGGTAGAAGTTCATCAACAGCTTCGTGAGTTTCTGCGTCAGCAGGGAGAGCCATACTGGCCTCACCATCTGACGATGGCTCGATTGGTTGCGCGTGCTCTGCGCCTAGAGCGGAGCGCGTTGATTCAGGCTGGGGCTCCGTCGGGATATCACGGGCGCTATCGCCTGAGCTATCTGATGGCAGCGCTCATTTGGTCAGGCCCTGTGATTATCGTGGCACCCGAGCCGATTCAGACGCGTTTGCTGATGGTCGAAATCCCTCGGTTGCGCCAGTGGATTTCAAATCATAAACCCATTCAAACAGGCGGTCGCATTCCAGCCGAAGAGTTTGACGGCATCCTGATGATGTCGCCCCAGGATTGGTTGCGCGATCGCCTAGAAACACGGCATTTGCCTCTAGGAGTGCCCACCATTCTTGATGGGGCCGATGATCTGACCCACTGGGCGCGTGAACAGCTCACAGCGACGATTCATCCTCAAGATTGGGACAGTTTGATGCTGGCATGTCCCGACCAAACCACCATCATTCGCGATATTCGAGTCCAGCTAACTCGGCATATTTTCCAGCATCCTAATAACCCATACAACTGCTATCTCGTTGACTCATTTGAGCAAGACCTGTTACGAGAGCTGGCTCAGCGGCTTCAGTTTTCTCCAAATCCGCCCTCCCAAATTCAGCATCATTCGTCGTCTCGATATCTGCCCACCAACTGGGAGCGATTTTTGGGAAATGTCCATGCACAGGCTCACCTAATCTGGGCTGAAATTGCGCGCCGTCAGGGACAATTTTCGCTCTATTGTGGGCCCGCTGATGTTGCCACTGCTCTCGAACCTATCTGGCTGGAGCAGCCCATCGTCCTGATTGGGGGTGCCGTTGATCTTGAACCCGATGCATCCATTTATAGGCAGCAGGTGGGATTGGGCGAATTAACCTATCTCAAGTTTTCTCTCGATCGCCAGAATGAGCTGATCCAACTATATCTGCCCGATCGTCTGCCAATGCCTAATACGCCTCAATTCCAACCTGCTCTGCTCCAAAAGATGCGGATGCTGCTAGCGGCGAGTGCTGATTGTGAAGGGCTGACCGTGTTGCTCGTTGGCGATATGCCGCTCAAAGCTCAGGTGGGCGCAGTCATGGCCTCAGAATTTGGATCGCGCGTTCAAGTCGAAAAGACGTGTTTTGATGAAAATGGCATTTTGGTGACAGGTTGGACGTTTTGGCGACAACATCAAGCGGTCTTGCCAACGCCAAATTTGCTCGTAATTGCGACGCTCCCCATTCCATCCCTTGAAGATCCGCGAGTTGCAGGTCGTGTCTCACACTATAAGCGCAAGCGGCAAGATTGGTTCCGGCTATATCTCTTGCCAGAAGCGCTCAGCGAACTTCAGCGGGCGATCGCTCCGATGCGCGAAACCCAAGGCGTTGTTGCCTTGTTAGATAACCGGGTCAACCATCGTAGCTATGGGCATCAAGTGTTGGCAGCATTGAGCCCGCTAGCACGAATTAATTATTTAGATGCCAGCATATTTACTGCTGCAGACTACCCTGTGCTTGATTAAGGAACGTATCTATTTATCTGTCTTCTACTCCGAATCTCAAATTCAAGCTGAAAATAGATAATGAACGTGTGATGTTTCTATTGAGCAGTCGCTCAAAATTTCGAACGACGGAGGTAACTGATGGGTGACGCAAAACGCCGCAAAGAGAATATGGGTGAAAAATACGGGCAAGAGCCGAATATTTTTCCCTGGTTGCCAATCAAAAAAAGGCAAGCTCAGCAGTTTGTCAAACTGACAACTCGAGGAGCTTGGGTCGGTATTGGCGCTCTGGTGTTTTATTGGGTGTTGGTTCGTTTTATCGGGCCTAGCTTAGGCTGGTGGCAGATTCAACAGTAGCGAAACCTTATCTTAGGGCAGATGTTCGGCTATTCATCATCTGCCCTAAGGTCACTTTTATCTATTCACAACGCTAGATTTAGAGGTGAATCATTCCAGCTATCATTAGCGACGATTCATCTCTAAATCTCTAAATTTTTATGGCAATAAATAATGGCAATAAATATGGTAATCTGCACGTCAACGATAGGAATGGTGCTGTGAACCCGTCAGGTGCCACAACACTCTGCACAGGTACACACTGCTATATAGCGTCCTAAATCGCTTGTGAATTATGTGTGAGCGGTGGGGCGGGCGGCGCCCGCCCCACCGCTCACACCCCATCTGGGATTGCTATATGTTTTAGATGAGCATCTTTGACCAATATCATCAGTTTGTCTAATACATTCACCTGAATGCGCTGGTGGCTGCACGTTAACCGGATTTGTCAGTTCTACTTATATCAGTGGTCAAGCTCTTATAAAACGGGTTAGTCTAAGGAGAGATTTGTCTCAACAAGACTTATCATTTCTGTAGAGGCATCCTTATTAGACCGTCACACCTAATACTTTGTTGGCGTAAACCGTTAGCTAACCTGTATAGAAGTTCATAGGGGTGTATTGTAGCCTTCTTACAGCAGGCTAACGCTAGCTTCGGTAAGGAAGGAAAGGAGAGAGCAAACGCTTCTTCTTGCGACGCTGGGTGTATTGAGCTTACAACTGTAAAGTCAAATGTTAAGAAATTCTTTAAGGCGTTTAGATCAAGTGTGGTGACAGGAGGTCAATCATGTTTCTTAGACTTGCAGACGAGCATCGCCAGTTCGTTCGAGACCTGGTAACGAATCTTCAGGCTTTGGCGATTGTTCTAGAAAATAGAGGATATCTTGCGTCGTGCTATACCTGTGGTGGCCAAATGAATAGCGCGTCGTTTATGGTTAGCCTCGGTGACGATCATCTGATTCGATTCTTAGTATCCGATTACGGCATCACGTGGACAGAGATGCGAGATGATCGGGAGCTCATGAAATTAGAAGGAGCTGAGGCAATTAGCCAGCTTCAGGAGCTTGCGAATATCGTGAAATATCAGATCAAACCGTCTGATTATCGTCCGGCAGTTGCTCAGATGTCGTGAGATTTCTAAGGAAGTCGCGAATCACTTCAATGCATCCTCCGCGATGATCCTTGATGAAATCCGTGATGGACAGATCGATTAGCAATCCGTCTGACAAAGCGTTAGTGAACCCTTACAAATAGATCGTATAGCGAGAGTAAGATCTCACCGACGATAAGTAGCACAATGTACCATTCAACTCGCAACGCACTGTTGTGCTGCATTAGACCCAACACCGTTTCAGCGGTGCGGGAAATGAGGTCGAGTTTTCGCTCTAGAGCAAGATGCCGCTCCCGAATTTCGTATTCGTCTTCTAGCCGGAGGTAGAGCCTCTCAAGCTCAGGCGCATCCCATAATAGCTCCGGTTTATCAATGATTTCAACGCGGCCTACAATCTTGTGTTGAATGGAGAGAGCTCTCCCCAGTTGCCTGAGCAATTCTTTGCCCCAGCGCTCATTTTTGGTGCTGCGTTGAAGCCCCTCAGCGAATGGCTCGACTTGCTTGAAGATTTGAGCGGTACGCGATTCATAGTGGGCTAAGACGACGCTCTTGGCAAGAACATCAGCAACGATTTGCATGGGGCCGATGCCCGATTTTACTAGCCATATGATGCCATCTTCGACTCGCCCTGCGCCAGCATTGTCAAGTTGAAGCGTCACTTCTTCTGTCTCAGGTGAAGAAAATGGATCGGCGATTAGCGATTCAAGCTGGTTGAGAAACGATGCTTCTTCGACGGGTTCTAGCCCAAACAAAACGACAACACCATAGGGAAATAAGACCACATAGCCGTCATTCCCTGCATTGACTACTAAGGGCCCCGTGGCGAGACTGTTGGTTTGCTCCATTGAGCGAAGCTTAAGCTCCTCTCCAATGAAGATTGCCCGACCTTTGATACTGTTTTGAGTAACGGATGATTGGTTGGTAGAGATGAGATCTTGCATGGGTTAATTATGACGCGATCGCCCGTTTAAATGAATGCAGAAAATTACTTCTTGGGCTCTAAATCTTGGACTTTAAATCAGAGATAATTCAGCATTCTAGTGCGATCGCGTCTGATTCAGATGTAACAATTGACATAATCAACGAGATATTTGCTAAGCAGTGGATATAAGTCTGATGTCTGCATTCACTTCTAGTCTATCTAACCCTGATGGATGGGGCATAAAAACTCTATAGCAGCTCCCTCTATAGCAGCTCAGAGCCGAGATCGACTTATGTGATTATCGTTGATTAATACATCCTGGCTTTTTCGCGTATTGGCACACTTTTGCCCAAAGACTTGCGCGAGTTCCAGGAGGGCCTGCCGAAAATATGACCCTGTCTCCCCCCACCATGGGCAAGATTTTAACTCCGCAAACCGGACATGTTTGAGATTTTTGCTCAGACATGAGACGTATTTCGTAACATTAATGGTGTCTAAGATCTGCGAGCGATCCAATATGTATAGAACACTACACTACATCCTGAATCGATTCTATCAGGCAATTTAGTAAATATTGGCGGACTGCAACGTCTGTTGACATCGCTCCGCATAAATCTCGGCAATTGAATCGGTCGGATTAATGTCTATAATTTGCTGAAAGTAGGCTAAGGCTCTATCAAATTCTTTGACGTTCCAAGCATCGATGCCCTGGGCGTACAGCGATTGTGCTTTGATTTTCAGCGTATCGATTGGCTGATCGCGAGAGCCCATCACTTCATAGAGCTCGACTAGTTTACGTTTACCGCGCGGTAATACAGAGTCAACCCAGCGGAGATGAAAATGATCGGGGCGAGTCAATCGGGTCATCACCGCATCGCTAGTCAAAACCTGGCAGCTATAAATCTTGGTGAGTTCTTCTAAACGAGATGCCGTGTTCACGACATCTCCGATCACTGTTGAATCCATTCGATGATTGGAACCAATAGTGCCGATAAGCCCAACTCCACTATGAACGCCGATTCCAATGTTGACGGGGCTCGTCAAACCAAATTGCTCTCGGCTACCGTTAAATTCGATCAGGGTTTGACGCATGGCGATCGCAGCGTCGAGAGCATCCTGAGCATGAACCGTCGGGCGATCAAACACCGCTAAAACCGCATCACCCAGATATTTATCGATACATCCGTGGTGAGTGATAATCACGTCGTTCATGCGCTGAAAGAATGCGTTGAGCCACTTAAAGGTTTCAGCTGCGTGTTGAGATTCTGCGATCGCCGTAAACTCTCGAATATCGCAGAATAAGACAGACATTTCAGCTTCGATTGAACGACCGAG
>DBGGTD010000014.1:0-3213 GCA_051162585.1 Elainellaceae cyanobacterium | reverse complement strand
CCGCAGCGAAGGCTCCTAAAATTGCCTCTAGTTGGATTGCCGCTGCAATATAGGACAACGTAAAGGCAAAAATGAGGGATGAGAGAATCAACTGTCCTCTCGTTTTCATCCGCTCAACTAGAGCAACAAAATAAGGACTTAACAACCGTCCCAAGAAGATCGACCCGATTAGAAATGCCGCAGCCCCCCCAATTAAATAGAGGACATTAAAAATTTCAATTTCTCCTGTTTTTGCCAAACTGGCGACCACAGCTAAGACAATAATGCCTAGCACATCATCTAAAACGGCTGCACCAATAATAATTTGACCCTCTTTAGACCCGAGTTGCTGAAGTTCAGCGAGAACCTTCGCGGTGATTCCGATACTCGTTGCAGTGAGTGCAGCACCGGCAAAGATAGCGGGAATAGTGGGTACTCCAAATAAGGCAATTAGCCCAGCGGTGCCTGCTGCGAATGGTGCGACCACTCCGACAATTGCGACCACAGCCGCCTGAGGCCCGACTCGAATTAGCTCTTTGAGGTCAGATTCTAAGCCAATTTCAAACAGGAGAATAATTACCCCAATTTCGGAGAGAACAGAAATAACCTCGCTCTCAGCCTCAAACACACTAATGACGGTTTCTGGACTCAGCCCCGCCGTGGTTTGTAAAAAACTCATGATGAGTGAATCAGTGCCATCTGCTGCCCCTTCAGGAAAGACAATTAACCGAAGTGCAGAGACACCAACCACAACGCCGCCAACCAATTCGCCTAAAACAGGGGGCAAATTAATGCGAGCGCAGAGTTCACCAAAAAGCTTAGCCGCAAAATAAATGACAACTAAGCTCAGCAAAACCCCGGACAAAATCATAGTGCCCTCTTCAGCGGCAGACGCAGAAGCGAAGAGGAACGGGATTCGAGAAAATGGCGTAGAAAACATTTCTAATGAAATGGGAGTGACCCAGTCAGCGACCTCAATCATGCATCCGACAAAACTCATTCTGTCCACTTTACTACCTGACCCGATTAGTTGCTAGAACATTAGCTACAGCTAGCGTGCTAAATCGATCTAATTTAAACTCGGGGGAGGTTCCAGTAGAACGCATGCAAATAAGGACTCTGTATACGACGTGTCTATTTTTTCTTATTCTTGAAGAGGTCTAAGAGGTCTTACAGAGCTAAATTTCTAAATTTAATTGAATTCAATTGAATTTGAGAGTAAATATAACCTTACGCTCTCGCGTTAGGATGCTGAATGTGTGTAGAACCCGCGCGGCGCGCAGGTTCTACACATAGATATGAGCAGGTAGGGCCATACCTTCGATATTTGCAATGAGGGGGATACGATGCGGATTTTAATAATGGGTGGAACTCGCTTCATCGGAGTCTATCTGACGAAGCTCTTGGTTGAGCAAGGACACCAGGTTGTGCTGTTCAATCGAGGCAATCATCCGGCTCCTGTTGAGGAAGTACAGGAGATTCATGGCGATCGCACCGATGCCGAACAGATTAGAGATCAGCTTTCTGGCGAATTATTTGATGCTGTATTCGATAATAACGGTCGTGCGCTCAGCGATACTCAGCCCCTCGCGGCGCTATTTAAGGGGCAGGTGCAGCACTTTGTCTATGTCAGCTCTGCCGGGGTCTATCTTAAATCAGATCAAATGCCTCACATTGAAGGGGATGCCGTCGATCCCAAAAGCCGACATCGCGGCAAGTTTGAAACGGAGCAATATTTAGCAGATACGGGGATGCTGTTTACATCAGTGCGCCCGGTTTATATTTACGGCCCCCAAAATTACAACGACTTAGAAGCGTGGTTTTTTGATCGGATTGTGCGCGATCGCCCCATTCCGATTCCGGGCAATGGAATGCACCTCACTCAGCTTGGGCATGTTCATGATTTGGCGGCTGCAATGGCCTCAGTGTTGGGAAATGCGGACGCGGTAGGGCAAATTTACAACATTTCGGGCGATCGGTATGTCACGTTTGATGGATTGGCAAATGCGTGTGCGATCGCGGCAGGGAAGTCTCCCGATGATTTGAAGCTGGTGCATTACGATCCCAAACAGTTTGATTTTGGGAAGCGCAAAGCATTTCCGATGAGGGTGCAGCATTTCTTTGCCGATATCCATAAAGCAATGCGAGAGCTAGATTGGCACCCTCACTACGACTTGATTTCAGGACTCAAAGATTCCTTCCAAAATGACTATCTTCTGTCGAAGCGTGACCAGGCTGAGATTGATTTCTCAATAGATGATGAAATTTTGAATGCCTCTGCAAACCATTAGGGTTTCTCAAAAACCATTAAATGCTGGCGAGGTAATATATCCTCGGTTCTAATCCACTCTAACCCCACTGCATTCATCTCACGGCGAACTTGCTGCTGGGTCATTTTGTGAAGCCGCTTAATAGGAATGAACGGATTTTCACCTCGATATTCTGCTAAGACGACGTTGCCACCCGAATTGAGCGCATTGACAACTGCCGTCATGACCTCGTGGGGATATTCAAATTCGTGATACGCATCCACCATCAACACCCAGTCAACGCCATTGGGCAGATGGGGATCATCAAGCTCTGCTTGAATGGTTTCAACATTGGATACCTCATTTTCCTGAACGAGAAACTCGACAATATCAAGCATCTCTGGCTGAATATCAACGGCGAATACCTGTCCGTTTGGAACACGTGGCGCCAGTAGGAAGGTCATATATCCGGTGCCCGCTCCCAAATCGACCACAATGTCGTCTGAGTTGAGCGGGAGGGCATCCACGATTTTTTGAGGCTGTTCTTCGCGTTCTCGACTCGGACGCTCTAGCCAAAATGCGCCCCGATGCCCCATCACATTAGAGATTTCGCGTTCCATGTAGACCTTGCCAATTCCATCTCGACTGGGCTCTTGATAACGATAGAGAGTATCAGACTGAACCGGAGGCGTAGAAATGGCAAGCTGAGGCGTTATCAGGTTAATTGCCACACCTAATCCAACGGCTAAAACTCCAAGTGCCAACAATCGAGCTGGGGTAATCCACTGTTTCCAGTTTGTCATGATGTCAATATCTACAAAATCTGTCTTGTCTATAAAATCTATCTTTTCTACTATGCCAGTATCGGTTTCAAATAGGATGCGTCTGCGATCGCTTATATAGCAATCCTAGATAGGTTGTGAGCGGTGGGGCGGGCCGCGCCCGCCCCACCGCTCACAACCTATCTAGGATTGCTATATAAGCG
>DBGGTD010000013.1:0-3880 GCA_051162585.1 Elainellaceae cyanobacterium | reverse complement strand
GTATATGTCGGCGAAATTGAGCCTCATAGTCGAGCCGGACGGGATCTAAATAATCTTGACTGAGGGGTAGATTCACAAATATCAGCGGCATCCAGTGGTAGTGGGCAAATCTCGCTAGGGCGATCGCCGCACGGGTCTGCTCACCATCTAGCTCAAACGGCACGTAGTTGGCATCATATTGTCCTGACACCCTGGGATGGCGTTGATAATAGGTCGTCGGATCAAAGTGCTCATCGACAGCGAGAAATCCCGTTGCATCGATGTCACTGGACTGTAAGTCTAGCTGGGATTGCAGCTTTGGCCAAGCAGGAACGGCAGAATTCGCAATTGAGTGTTGAATCGAGGCTGATCCATCAGACCCTAAGCATGCCAACTGAGTTGTGAGTGTCGTTGGGGATGATTGAATGGCGCGCCACGGGTCAAGCAAATCCCAGCATTCGTCTGCTCCCCAATCTGGGTTTAGCAAAATCGTGCCCCAATTGGGAATGGGATGAACCCCGGTCGTTAAATGTTGATAGC
Organism: Elainellaceae cyanobacterium; assembly: GCA_051162585.1. Classification (GTDB taxonomy): domain Bacteria; phylum Cyanobacteriota; class Cyanobacteriia; order CAZCXK01; family CAZCXK01; genus DBGGTD01. The sequence continues at coordinate 3,361 of DBGGTD010000013.1, read as the reverse complement.
CTTGAGAGGCAATGATGTTGGTGTGTGTAGTATCATCTCGGCTGCTGTTAAATGCTCGTGAACCGCCCGCCCACACTAATACCCGAGGAAGCTGCTCTCGCGTGAGGCTGTCTTGGATTATCAAATTGACGACTTGGGCCGTTGCTCCATTCACACTGAGGTTATAGATAGTTAATTCTGGATATCCCTGCTCCATGAGAGCTCGCTGAAATGCTGTTGGGTCGATCCCCTGGAGCGATCGCGAACTGCCCACAATTAAGACATCGGGAGCGCCTAAATTCGCTAAATACACCGAATATTGGCGCAATTGTTCATCTAAGCGCGAACTATTAAACGACGGAAACGACGGAACAAATAGTTCTGGCACTGCTGCTAACGCAGCTCCCTGATGATTTGACCGGGCCATCCGTAGATACCGGGGAGTCTGCAATCTGGAGTGAGGTGAGGCTAGGGCTAGAGAGGGAATGACAACCGACACTCCTAATAGAGCGATCGCCATTTTAAGCCCTGATAGAACACCTCGTTGATGGTCTTGACTCAGTCGCATATGAATTCACAACCGTCTCTTCATCGCTCATCTTGAGAATACTGCATTCGGGGATATAGCCTTACGCTCCCGCGTTAGGACGTTAAACGTGTGGTGAGCCCCCGCGCCGTGGGGGCTCACCACACAAACCTGAGTCCGTAAGACTTATATCACTCATGATAAAGACGTACTAACCTGAAAACGCACAGTCAAACCTGACTGAAAATATTCGTAGAATCTTAATAGGAGTTCTGCGGAATCTACATTTATCTTCTGTAAGAATATTGAGGCCCTTACTTCTTGGTTTATAGCCTTACGCTCTCGCGCTAGGACGCACAAATCTAAGCCCCTTGCCAACCGATCTAAGGTCCCCATTCATTCACTTCATCTCGCTTATTATTCACGACAAAAGGAATTCCGACGTGCTATCAGGATTATTGCTGACCTTTTTTTTGGGGATACTTTTCTTTATTTGGGGCATGCGATTAGGACGTGTCATGCTTCGTCAGGGCGCAACCGCACATGACCTATTCAAAAGCAAAACTCCGGCATCCCTAGCGTTTTTGGGGATATATGTATTTCTACTTATCATCACCATCAGCGTTCCCCAAATGCAGGCGCTACCGCTTGAGTGGCGATTTTACGGGATGCGAATTTCCTGGACAATGCTCAGGGTATTTTTACTCGGAGCCTGCGGCATGGCGTTTACAGTAAGTTGGCATACTGCTAGACCCCAAGTGTTTTCCATTATCTTAGTTGGCGTTTTAGGGCTAGCTGGCTTTAGTGGCGTAGAGGCCTACTTTTTGTCTCCCATTCATACGTCCCTTCACAACAATCTCCAGGCTAATGGCGTGTATCGCCAAACCTCAGACAGTAGTTGTGCCCCTGCAGCACTTGCCACGCTTCTAAAATATTGGGGGCTGGCTGCCTCAGAGTCTGACGTGGCAGAATTGTCCGGAACTAGTCGTCTGGGTACCACAATGCCGCAACTAATTGTTGCTGCTCAAAAACTAGACATGGATGGGGTAGAGCTGCAGTCAACCTGGCAAGAAATGCAGCAGATTAACCGTCCTGGCATATTAGCGGTCTGGCTCTTTGACGGAAATCGTAAGCTTCCTCACGCGGTTGCATTACTCGGTCTAACGGATCACGTTGCTACGATCGCCGACCCGTCTAGAGGAGAAATTTTCCACTTAGATCGCTCGACGTTCAACTACATTTGGCGAGATCAGTACGTTCCTATTTTTCGCCCATCCGATATTTATTTGACGAATGGCGAAGCTGCCCAATATCTGCATCAGTTGGGATATCTAGATACTCCCCAAGCTTCAGCAGATTTAACTGAAGCGATTCGTCAATTCCAAGACGACCATCGTCTCACCACGAACGGTAATCTCGACTCAGAAACCGTCCTCTTCTTGACGGGATCATTCATCCACGATGCCCCCCGTCTGGATGAATACTCCAATCACGCGTGATGCGATTCACACTCAATATCGGCACCATTATTTTCTAATGAGCTTTAGACTTACAGTTCCTCTTTCGAACCCACTGCCATTTGTAGAACAAAAGGCTCACCCGAGGTTTGATGGTAGCGATCAGCCCACTCGCGAATGACTTCGTCGAGTTCTTCAAGCGCCTGATCAATTCGGTCAACCGGAATATCCAACTCCTCCAAGATTCTTACGACCCTAGGTTGCCGATCGGCCCAGTCTTTCATCATGCGAAAATATCGAGCCGTATCTTCCACCATGATATAGGTGCGCTCTTCTTCATCAGCAGGAGAATAGGACGCTCGCGTTAGAGCATAGAAGGGCATCCCCCAAGGAGAATCAATCCGAGTCACCGTTCCTGAATAGAGCAAACGCCGCTTAATATGCTCTGCTAGAGCCTCACTGAGGGGCATACGCCGCTCTACAGACAGGTCTTCTTGAGAACGGCTGTGAAGAAACTCGATGATATCCATAAACTGGAACGAGTTGACAAGCTGGGCATCCGGTAGGTTGCTGGGAAGTTTGCCCTCGATTTGCCGTTTCTCCTCAGACGTTAAACTCGTTCCTGGAATGCGCGATCGCCCGGGTTGCCATGGATATTGCTCTAACCACACATACGGCAACTGAATCAGATAGCGAGGCTCTTGAGAACCCAACATCTTAAGCAGCTTGCCTTCTGTAAGTGCTTGACGCACCTCTTCAACAATGACCTTGACCCGCTTTGGCTCAATGTGATGAAGATGCCCGGTCATTCGCAGGTTCTGCCCCTGCTCGAGATAGGTCATGTAAATTGCACATTTTGCAGCAGTTGCCGCTGCGTCGAGAAAGGCTCCATGCCGATGACCACTCGTTCGCATCGCACTGAATGCCAAATAAAGCATGATCTGATCCATTGCGCTGGGACTAAGGCTTTTGATCAGATCGATATCGTTGCTCATTGGGAGAAAAATCTTGTAGCGTTACAAACAACAAACAGTCGCAGTGATGTGCAGCACCCTATCTGAAATTTAGGAGATTGTAGTTTAAGACATACTCAGCTTAAATCATTTTGATCCATACAGCATCGCTAATTCCTGAAAATCAGGAAAACCACTGAATTCTTTCGAATAAATGAACTTTCTCTGTATAAAATCTGTACGGATCTCGTCTCCTTACCCACCTGCACCTATTTACGAAAATTTCACCTCAAATCCGGAAGGTCTGATACAAACCTTTATTAAGAATCACACCTCCTGATCAACCCAAGTTCGGTGCTATAGCCTTACGCTCTTGCGTTAGGATGCTGAACGTGTGTAGAACCCGCGAGGCGCGAGGGTTCTACACACGTTCAGCATCCTAACGC
>DBGGTD010000012.1:0-14338 GCA_051162585.1 Elainellaceae cyanobacterium | reverse complement strand
ATTACGCAATGATGCGTGTAGCGCGATGGCGATCGCTACCTGTGTCAGGGCTCAGTTTATTCGCGTCAATGTTTTGACCGGCGTCATGGCGACTGACCAAGGGCTGATTGAAGGGCAAGCGCATCATTTGCTCCGATATCGCCGTGAGCTGGGCAGTGATGTCAAGATTCTGGCAGACGTATTGGTGAAACATGCTCGCCCGTTAGGATCGCCTAACCTAACAACTGCGGTGCAAGAAACTATCGGTCGAGGGTTGGCAGACGGCATTATTTTGTCAGGGTGGGCAACCGGCAGCCCTCCAAGTTTAGAGGATTTAGAACTTGCGACAGCAGCCGCAAAGGGAACGCCCGTCTTTATCGGCAGCGGTGCGACGTGGGAAAACATACCCAAGCTCATTCAAGCGGCTGATGGTGTGATTGTTTCTAGCTCATTAAAGCGTCGAGGCAAGATCGAACATCCCATCGATCCGATTCGAGTTAGCCAGTTTGTTGACGCCATGCGGCGAAGCTTAACGGCACTGCAATCTCAATCTCGCTCAACAACGGCATTTCCGTCTTATTCAGAATCGTAAAGTTAAAAAAAATCGGGATTTCCTGATTTTTCAAAAACAAAAGTGAACAGTGTGAGCCAGAATGGGTAAGGTAAAGCTTAGTAAGCTCATCCAAACAGCATAATTTTCGTGGGAAGGTCTTATGAGCCGCCGACGTCAAAAAACTCCTTGGATTCATCTACGATCTCGATATATCATCGGGGCGATCGCCACAGTTGGGGCATTGGGTACGGCATACCTCACCGTAATCAAGCTGATGGGTGGTAGTGCTGCCTGTCCGTCTCAGGGCTGTGAGCAGGTTCTCTCTAGCCCATATGCGACGGTGTTTGGCTTACCGTTGACCCTCTTTGGCTTTTTAGGATATTTCAGCATGGGCGTTTTGTCGCTGGGTCCCCTTGCTGTCAAACCAGAGACTAATAAAGATCTCCGACTCAAACTAGATGAGTGGAGCTGGTTGCTTTTATTTGCAGGAGCAACTGCAATGACCGTATTTAGCGGATATTTAATGTATCTGCTCGCGGCGGAAATCAGAACCACGTGCATTTATTGCATTACGTCTGCAATTTTAAGTGTCAGTATGTTTGCGCTGACCCTGATGGGTCGTGCGTGGGACGACAGAGGTCAGTTGCTCTTCACGGGATTTTTGGTGGCCGTCATCACCTTAGTAGGCACGCTGGGCGTTTATTCGGGTGTTGATAATCCTAGCTCCCCTGTCACAGCATCGTCTGGAAATGCAACAGGGCAAGCCCCTCCTCCCATTCAAACGACCTCAGGCGAGGCTGAAATCGCACTAGCTCAGCATCTCAGCGATATTGGAGCCAAGAAGTATAGCGCCTATTGGTGTCCTCATTGTCATGCTCAACAAGCCATGTTTGGTCGTGAAGCTTTTGCCTTAATCAACTATGTTGAATGTGATCCCCAAGGGCAGAACGCTCAGCCAGAGCTATGTCAAGCTGCGGGAGTCGAAGGGTATCCATCGTGGGAAATCAACGGTGAGATATATTCAGGAGCTATTCCCCTTGAAGATCTTGCCGCATTGTCTGGATATGATGGTCCAATGGATTTCAAAAACTAGTCGTTTAGAGAATTGAAGCCAAGATAGCCACGCGGCGTGATCATCCACTCTGCGTGGTTTCTTGTATGGCTGTTACCAATCAAGACAGTAGTCAACATGTCAATCGGGTGGTGCAGATAGTCTGCCAAGGTTGTCAGCGTCACCTGTTCATCGTCTCGATACGCAGATCGAACCAATGCCACCGGCGTATCGGATTTACGATGACGAAGCAAAATACCTTGGGCGATCGCAATCTGGTTAGTGCGATTTCGAGATTTGGGATTATAAAGTGCAATCACAAAATCTGCCTGGGCAGCCGCATGCAGGCGGTTTTCAATCACCGGCCATGGGGTTAGCACATCGCTTAGGCTAATTGCGCAAAAATCGTGCATCAGTGGCGCACCAATTCGCGAAGCAGCGGCTTGCATTGCAGTGATCCCTGGAAATATTTGAACCGTAGGAGTCTTACCATCCCAAGCCTGAGCGTGGAGGTGTTCGAGCACTAAGCCTGCCATGCCATAGATGCCACAATCTCCCGATGAGACAACGGCCACAGTTAACCCCCACGTTGCTAGCTCGATTGCCCGGTTTGATCGCTGAATTTCTTGGGTGATCGGGAAATGTTCGATGATTTGCCCGGGGCGAAGCAGGGGACGAATTAAATCAACGTATAGAGAATAGCCAATCACAACGTCAGCCTGGGCGATCGCCCGTTGTGCAGCCGGAGTCATCTGGTCGAGAGCACCAGGGCCGATACCCACCAGCCACAACTGCCCACGTCGACCCGTAAATTCTTGTTTGGCTTGAGCGATCGCCACGGTTGCTGCCCCAGGTTGCCCTTCGAGACGAACAATGCATTTTGGGACAGTTAGAGATTCGGGGGTCTGAGCTGCGAGGATCGCAGATGCTTCTGCAACGCTGGGAGTGCCGACTTCTTGATTTACCACCGATGAAGGAGTTGGTACGGGGATTGCCTGGAGATCGTCTGCCGAAAAACACCGGAGCGGCCACTGGCGATCGCGACACAGATCAAGAATACCTGGCTCATCAGCTTTGAGATCGAGGGTGGCAATGCCAGCGATCGCATTTTCTGACAACTGATGCTTTGCACACACATCTCGGACGGCAGTTTCGATCACGGTTCGAGACGTGCCTCGCTCACACCCTACTCCAACCCACAAGACTCGTGGATACCATTGGGCTTGAGGAATGGAGGGTGCCGAAGCCGAGGCATGAGAAATCTGCTGGATGGGGCTAATCCACAGGCGGGCTTGGGGATTGACGTTTGCAACGTCGCCAACCTGAAAGGGATGCCCGTGGGGAAGAGAGTCTTGCCATAGAGACGAGCCAGCCTCTTGAACCACTTGAACCGTTTCTTGACGGGCGATCGCCGCGCTCACGCCTGTCCAATCTCCGGGGCCTTTGATCCATCCGAAGGGGGCTCCAAGAATATCGATCCCCAACAGGTTACGGGCATGAGCTGCTCCCGTTATCACAGGGGTTGCATCGAGTTGGAGTGCGATCAGCCGAGACAGGCGATCGGCGCCCCCCTGATGACCACTGCAAAGGCTAATGACGAAGGTGCCAGCGTCATCAACCACAACGACAGCCGGATCAACCGATTTATGCTGAAGCAACGGAGCAATCAACCGAGTAACAGCACCAGCCGCTAGCCCAAAAATCAAGCTACGATGAGTCGTCCAAAGCATGGCGATGTGTTCTCGAAGAGAACCGCTATAGGGTGTCGCGCCTTCAAGCTCTAATGAACTCGGCACCCAGAGGCATACATCATGGGGGGAACAAAATCGGAGAAGCGTTTGGGCCGCGGTTGGGGTTGTTGCGATCGCAGCAATAGGTCGAAAATCTTGAAACTGATTCATGCAATCACGATAGCGAAACAAACTCTTAATAGTGGAGGGAACCTTTATCCACCCCTCCACTATTTGAACAAAATATTCCCGATTAAGCAGCCGCGAAACTAAGCAATCTGATAAGGCTTCGTGAGTTTGCCCAACTGTTGCACCATGAGGCTGAGAAATAGCCCAACATCAGTCACGACACCCACCGACTCCACCGAACCGCGATCGCTCAATTTAGTCACCACAGCCGGATTAATATCAACGCAGACCATCTTCACGCCCGCTGGGGTCATATTCCCCACACCAATCGAATGCAGCATCGTCGACAGCATCAAAATCATATCAGCTCCTTCAATGAGCCTGGCATAGTCTTGTTGTGCCTCAATTAGATCCATCTGGGTATCTGGAAGCGGGCCATCGTCTCGAATCGACCCTGCCAACGAAAACGGGACGTGATGGCGGACGCATTCATAGAAAATACCGCTTTGGAGAATACCCTGATCGACGGCATTAGCAATATTGCCACAGCGCCGAACGGCATTGATGGCTTTGAGATGATGACGATGCCCGCCGCGAACAGAGACGCCCCGTTTCATATCCATACCCAGAGAGGTTCCCATTAAAGCTTGCTCGATGTCATGAACGGCGATCGCATTTCCGCCGAGCAGCACTTGCACATACCCTTCTCGAATCAGCCAAGCCAAGTGATCTACTCCGCCGGTATGAACGACTACTGGACCAGCGGTCACTACCACTTTGCCCCCCTGATCGCGAATGCGACGCAGTTCCCAAGCAATTTGCTCAACGACAAGCTCAACACGACGCTCACTCGACACGCCCGATCCCATAAAGCTAAATTCTTGGGTGTTACGCTGCTCCCGAGATTCGGGTTTGCGAACGGTGCGAATGCCTTCTACACCAACGACGACCTTCTCGCCCATCTGCAAATCTCGCAGCAGTTTGCATCGAGCGACAGGGCCATCCGGCGTGTCTACAACGGCGATCGCCCCATCCATTCGCTGGGCTTGCACTCGCACCCACTCATCATCAATGCGGATTTCAGTGGGATAAATGGTCGTGACATAAAAGTCATCCGGTGCAACCCCATCTTGGGGAACATCCTCTAACCAAACATTGCAAATCTCTTGAGGCGGCGTCATGGCTCCAACATCGATGAGTTGGCTCATGAGTTCTTCCATGACCTCATGGCTTGGAGCCGACACTTTGACATCTGCTGATGAAGTATGCTGGCGTTGTTCACCCAACTGGAAGTTTAAGACTTGAAAGCTCCCGCCCCCCTCTACGATGAGATCGAGAGCGCGGTTAATGAGCCCCGAATCAAGCAGATGCCCTTCAAATTTTAGGACTCGACTTTCAACAGCAGCTCCAGACGGTAGCTCTGTCCGAATGGGTTCGGTCACTCGTAAGGTAAGACACTTTGCAGCACCGCCTGCTTTGAGAAACTCTGTGAGAGGCGTTTCAATGACATCAAAGTTTGCATCAGCAAGGCGATTTTTGAGCATATCGCTTGCCTGATTCAAAAAAATGGTGCGATCGACATTCACTGCATTACATGCAAAATTGACAGCATCAACTTCAGTGATTGCAATTTGTCTATCAGCAGGCACCCGCATTTCAATTAAGCGATTGGAATAGGCATCAAATGCAGGTGGATAGTAGAGTAAGTATCCGCCTGTCAACGGACAGAAACACGTATCTAAATGATAGAAACGCTCGTCCATCAGCCGTAGAGACAAGATTTCAATGTCTAGCCACTTAGCCAGATACGGATGGGCATCGAGTTCGGTTCTAAATCCGTAGCCTGCCCACAACCAACGACCTTCTCGGTCTAGCAGGGCATCACCCGCACCTTCAAACGGTAGCCCTTTGGGCAATTCGTAGACGATATAGCCATGTTCTTCAAACCAAGCCTTGAAGTGGGGCTCTTCCCCTTGTCGCTCCGGATGAAAGAACCGACTTAATACAACTGTTTTGCCCAAGACCAATCCGGCATTTGCTGTAAACACCATGTCGGGCGACCCTTTTTGAGGTTTGACCAAGTCAACAGTTGTATGTTCGGTCAGAATTTGGTAGAGCTTGTTCCACTGCTCTTCGGCGCGATCGCGCGATGAGCGATGGATGTTTCCTTCCATCCAAGGATTAATGACATAATCCACATCATAATGATGGGGCGGACACATGAGGAACCGAATCGAATTATCCATATTAAACCTGTTGAGATTGAGTGACGTAGATGCAGCACTCAATATTGACTGCAAAATTCTGAGTTGACTGCAATTCTGATGACCCGAAAGGGCAAGATCTTATTCTATTATGTGGGTTCATTTCTCAAGCATTCGGATTCATTAATTCCGGTCGCATACGTCATGAATAATTAACAAGATTGAGTTTCAGAAAAGAATGTCCTCCTCGCTGGATGAATACAGGGTGTTGCTAAATAGGAGGGGCGATTACACGACGATTGAGAGAAAACGGAAATAATCGATATACTAGTCAAATCCACACAGGGGGACGCTGATGGTTTCATGGGAAATGACTCTAGCACGCTTGAACCCGTAGCATATGAGGTGGCATCGGAACGGATAGGCAACAGGTCAAGTTTCGCAGGCAACTGAGCGAATGGGTTTTGCAGGCAAACAATGAAGTTTACGTGTAAACACGAGTATTTTTAGCTTAGGTGTACGGGGTGCTGTCGAGACTGAATTGAACTGAAAATCAGTACTCTGGACAGGCATATGGAATCGCGTTGGAAGCAGATTTATCCGTCTATTAAAGCGGCAGTTGCAACTGCTGAATCAGTGAATATCCTGTTTCAGGATGTATTAAGTGCGATCGCAGCAGTTTATCGAGCAGACGGTATTCTATGGGCTGGTCTAAATACCAGTGAATTAGGATCTCTTCGAGTATTTGCAACGGATGGAGCATGGCAGATATTTGATGAAACAGATCTGACGTCAGAGGGTGATCCCTCTCAAAACTCTGAACGGTCGCCAGAAAATTCTAGTGGTGTCTCGATCTCCTCTATGGCCTCTCCTGCCGTTCGCACGTTTCGCCCTCATACGCTACCATCGTGGTTGTCCCTTCATAACGTGATGCCGTCGCTAGTGCAGAGAGAGACGGGGGAGTTGATTATTTCAGCCGCGACTCCAGGGAAATTTTCCGCTGCTTCAATCGCAGGTGAGAAATCCGAGCACGCATATCCCAGCTTTTTACTTCAACTAAAGCGATCGCCCCACCCAGATAACTCCTCATCAAATCAGCCTCAGACTAATCTAGAAAAGCAACCCGACGATGAATGGAGCGCTGACGAGATTGATGCCCTACAGATTATTTGTGGTCAGTTGGAGCTGGCGTATAACGCTCTCCTGTGGAAACAGCAGCTTCAGCAGGTACATCAGCAAACCGCTTTAGTAGGAAGAATCGCCCATCTTATCAACTCCAGTCTGAATCCGGATGAGATCGTGGGGCAAATCTTAGCGGAACTAGGACAAAGCCTATCGTGCGATCGCTGCATGGTTGTTGACTTGCGAAATAGGTCTGCCAGTCTTTTGGCATCATGGGATCATGCCGATGCTCATTTAGCCCCGATTGACGACCAATATGTTGTTCCAGCGATTTGGCAAGATGTGATTGAGATGTTCCTTCAAGGTGGAACCTCGTATTTAGATTTAAGGCAGTTTGATGAGGAATCAAGCTTGAGTCCTTGGTTTTCACAAATGGGAGCCGTTTCCGCATTGGTGTTTCCTCTGTTTGTGTTGGAAGAATTTTTTGGAGCGATCGTCTTACTATTCACCCAATCAGAGCAAACTCGGGGAGTGCTTGAGCTTCAAATTGTGCGTCAGGTGTCTGATCAATTGGCGATCGCCCTCATGAATGCCCAACACTATCAAAATCCTTGGTATAAGCAAGAGACGCTTCGGCTTCAGAGCAATTCACTCCAGCTTGAGATTATTCGTGATGAGCTAACGCATCTGCTCAACCGCCATTCACTAGACCATGAACTTGATCAGCTCAGTATTCAAGCTGTTTGGTCAATTCAGCCTCCGTTTAGCATTCTGTTTTGTGATATCGACTACTTCAAACTGATCAACGACATACACGGGCATCTGATTGGGGATGAGGTCTTAAAACACTTAGCTCAAGAACTCCAGCAGCATTTGAGACGGGATACGACTCTCTATCGATATGGCGGAGAAGAATTTGTCGCGGTGCTTGCTGAAACATCTCTCACAGCAGCAACAGAAGTTGCAGAAAGACTCCGACGGGCAATTCGTGCTACTCCTATTCAGACGACGGTAGATGCATTAGATATTACCGTTAGCTTTGGGATCGCTCAACAAAATCCCGACATCGATCGCCATGCCAAAGATGTATTACATCGGGCTGAGCAAGCTCTACTCAAAGCCAAATATCAAGGGCGCGATCGCGTTGAAGCTCTCTAGTTCCTTACCATTTCTTCACCATCCTCTATTAAATCCAAACTGATCTAGTCTGGTGCATCGCCTATTCACCAGCTAGACTTGAGGCACCCTTATGTATAGCCTTACGCTCTCGCGTTAGGACGCTGAACGTGTGTAGACCCCGCGCGCCGCGCGGGGTCTACACACAAACCTAAGCCCGTAGGGCTATATATGTATCTTCGTTTGGCTGGCTCGACCAGTTGTGCTGATTATTGTTGAAATTAAACAAATCCTTATAACGCAGAGGTGATATGACGGTTCATCCTTCTCCTGCATCCTTTATTGCAAAGCCCATCAAATTTGGTACAGACGGATGGCGAGGTTTGATCGCGGCAGATTTTACCTTTGAACGAGTTGCAAAAGTGGCACCCTTAGCCGCGATCGCCCTAGAGAAAGCATACGGCGCTAACACCGAAAATCGCACACTGATCGTCGGCTATGATCGCCGCTTTTTGTCTGAAGAGTTTGCTCGTGTTGCCGCAGAGGCCATTCAAAAGGCAGGGTTCAACGTCAAGCTGTCTGACACCTATGCGCCGACTCCAGCATTTAGCTGGGCTGCTTACGATCAAAAGGCGCTCGGTGCGATTGTAATCACTGCAAGCCATAATCCAGGTGGATATTCTGGGCTCAAGGTGAAAGCCGGATTTGGCGGATCGGTACCGCCTGAAGTCACCCAAAAAATTGAGGCCCTGCTGCAAGATGATCAAGGGATCGAAATTGCTGGAAAAGACGGTGCGACTATCGAGCTGTTTGATCCGTGGGCCAGCTATTGTGCAGAGCTTCAGCAGAAGGTTGATATTGCCGCGATTCAAACGGCGATCGCCACGGGCAAGCTAACGGTGTTTGCCGATGTCATGCATGGAGCCGCCGCAGGAGGGCTGGCTCGGCTGCTGGGTGATGGCATTCACGAACTCAATAGCGCCCGCGATCCTCTGTTTGGGGGGGGAGCCCCTGAGCCATTGCCTCGATATTTGTCTGGATTATTTCGACAGATCAAAACGCATCGCCAAGCTCATCCCGATCCGCTCACCGTAGGATTGGTGTTTGATGGAGACAGCGATCGCGTTGCGGCAGCAGATGGGCAGGGCAACTTCCTCAGTTCTCAAATTTTGATTCCCATCTTGATTCAGCATCTAGCGACCCGCCGTGGATATACCGGCGAAGTAGTAAAAACCATTAGTGGGTCTAATCTTTTCCCGCGAATTGCCCACCTGTATGGTCTTACGGTTCATGAAACACCCATCGGGTATAAATATATTGCCGACCGCATGTTAACTGCTGATACGCTCTTAGGCGGAGAAGAATCTGGCGGCATTGGCTACGGGCATCACATTCCAGAGCGAGATGCGCTACTTTCAGCTCTGTATCTGCTTGAAGCGATCGTTCAATCCGGCATGGACTTGAGCGATCTCTATCGCCAGCTCCAAGAAAAGGTGGGCTACACGTCATTCTATGACCGCATCGATTTGCCCCTCGCCAACATGGACGTGCGATCGCGCTTGTTAGAACAGTTAGAAAGCCATGCCCCCCAGTCCGTCGCTGGGCAAGCCGTTCAGGATGTGCTCACCATTGATGGCTATAAGTTTCAACTGGCGGATGAAAGCTGGTTGCTCGTTCGCTTTAGCGGCACTGAGCCGGTTCTGCGCCTCTATTCTGAAGCACAATCCTCTAAGAGAGTCCAAGAAAACCTAAATTGGGCAAAAGAGTGGGCAAGCTCAGTATGATTGAGTCAGTCGTGCCTTAAATAGAGTATTGCGTTATATGAAACTCGTTGTTGCCACAGGCAATCCGGGCAAGCTTGACGAAATGCAAGCCTATCTAAGCGATCTGCCGTGTCAGCTTGTGTTGAAGCCTGCTGCGTTAGAGGTTGAGGAAACCGGACAGACGTTCATGGAAAACGCCTGCCTGAAAGCCTCTCAGGTTGCTAAGGTCGTGGGTGAGTGGGCGATCGCCGATGATTCAGGGCTGGCAGTTGATGCGCTAGGAGGCGCACCCGGGCTTTATTCAGCCCGCTATGGCAAAACGAATGATGAGCGGATTCATCGCCTATTATCAGAACTAAACGGCGAATCTAACCGGACGGCTCAGTTTATTTGTGCGATCGCCATTGCCCGTCCTGATGGCTCGATTGCGCTCCAAAGCCAAGGAGTTTGCCGAGGTGAGATTTTAGATAAACCACGCGGCACGAGTGGCTTTGGCTACGATCCGGTGTTTTTTGTTCCTGAACACGAGTTAACATTTGCTGAAATGCCATCTGCAACGAAGCACCACATCAGCCATCGGGGACAAGCATTTCAGCAACTACTTCCGACGCTCAGTGATTTATTGGTGACACATTAGGGCAGAATCAAATGTAGGACGGGTAAAGCCCTTATTCACAGAGGTAAACAGCGATTTCTCTGTCACCAGTGTGGCTATCAGTTTGTCGAAAATCCGACCGATAAGCATATCGACTTAGAAACACGAGCCTTGATGGATCGCCTCTCTCCGATTTCTATCAATACGGTTGTTTTCTTTTACACATTCGGCTTTGCGTTGCCCTTAAGCGCTCAAACAGCGCGACGCTCAGCAGTGCAGCAAACACAACTAGAGAGCTGACCCCGCGAAAAGGCAGAAGGCAGAAGGCAGAAGGTCAATATCTGCTACTGGGTTGTTTCAGCTATTTGGGCTGTCCTCATGCATCTGTCGCTTGCTATATCGTCTGCACAACAAAGAGCACATTCATGATTTATCCACCCAACGTTCCTGCTGAGCGGCTACGAGTAGCCTTTGCAACCAACTAGCATCTCTTGTCAGTCCGCAATCCGATTATGCAGCCGGACTCACCAAGGGCATCAAGCAACTTGGAGTGTTCTGGGTTCGGGCATCACTTCGCCTTCTGCTTGCCAAGCTTCCAGGTACATTTCAATCACCTCTTCACCGTTGCGAATAGCTTCTTCACGAGTTTTTCCGTCAGTACAAGGCATTACGACGAGCTCAGAAAACTTGGGATCGTGACCAAGAAAAATAGCTATATCAAAGCTCAGCGAGATCGGGATTTTGAATATCGCTGATGGGTCTTTGATATGCGTCGATGGGGGCAATTATAGAAATCATGGAGTCGATTATAGAAATCTGTAAGCTCATAGAACAGCATGGATTTCTGCAAGTGCGGCAGTGGGAGCCATATTGTTATGCAGAAGCGTATAGAAGAAACAACAAGCGCTATGTCTAGCTTATCTGGCGCTGCGTGAAACACAGGTTGCATCAACCAAAACGAGTTGCCCCGATGATACAGCTGCACACTCGTGAGAAAGATGTGCCAGGACAGGGATATATCCACGTTCAAGACGATGCACCGCATCAAACACCACCGATTGAAACGAACTATGCACCAGCCAATCTTGAGATAGTAGATAGTCGGATGTAAAGGCAGTTGTGTCAATCAAGAAAAAATCAACCCCATATTCGTCAACAAACTGCTGAATCGTCGATGGATCACGACTATATTGGGCGTTAACAAGGGCGATCGCCCTTTCTCGAATCACGGTGTAGTAGCGGGGATGGTGAGGCAAGGCAAATTCTCGCCCAACCAGCGTAGACCGCTTAGCAAACACCGGAATATTATTACCTTCAGGTGCCAGGGATGCCACCAATGTATGAGTGGGCTGAGTGGCTAAATAGTGATAGATTGCCGGATAGTTACCCACAATCCAGCCTTGAAACTTAAAGACGAGCACCGGAACGGCTGGAACAATTGTCACTGTGAGAATGATCAACCCACTCAACGCCAAGCAAAAGATATCGCGTCGAGATAGTCGTTGATGAGACTGGCATTTGTTCTGCCACCATCGATATCCGGCATCCAGCAAGATACTTAGCACCAGTCCAGCGGCGATCGCCAACACAAATCGCCAACTGTGGTAGGTATATCGGCTTGGAAAATGAAGTCGAAGCAGCATCAGATGAGCAAGTAAAAACATGCCCACTGACGCTATCAACACCTGCCCTAAGACCTCGACGTGTTTAGTCACAGAGTGAGCGAGTGAAAGTCGGGACGCAAGTACAACAGGAAGCCCAAACCCTGCCCAGATGATTGATGGAAACACCGGAATGCGGATGCCGCTCGACCCGTTAAAAATGAAGTTGAACGGCGACACGCCAAAATATTCATTGCGTCCACCTACGTTATATTCGGGCATAGTTTGCATCTGGTCGGCTGTAATTGCTGAGCCAAATTCAGAAGTATTTGCAACAAACATCAGCACAATCATTAGGGCGATCGCCATGCTTGCACCCCATAGCACATAGTCTGCTTTGCTACGGGAAAGGCTTGGAGAGCCACCATTCCAGCGCACCAACCGAACGGTGAGAATCGCCACCTCAAGCACCATCATTTGTGGGAAAAAGAGTCCTTGCAGGGCGATCGCCATTAAACATGGAGCGAGTGAATTTCGGAGTAGGTAGTATAGAAATGCAGCAAATAGGGGATAAACAAAGGCTCTCGGCGTTGCCGACACGACATCATCATTGAGCCAGAGATGCTGATTGAAAATGGTTGTTGCAATCAATCCGCTCAGCGGAACAGGCAAGATCAAATACGTCACCTGAAACACATAAACCGTGGCGATCGCAGCGAGAATGATGGGCAAAATTTTGGCCATCTTAAGCGGATCGATGCCAAACTGAGCCACCATCCAGTAGACTGACTGGTATCCCCAAGGGGCAACGGTTTGAAAGTAGTTGGCAATCCAGTCATCTGGAAACAGATGCGGCTCAACGAATTGCTGTAGCCAAACGACGTGCTGACGGGCATCATCTTGCACGATATAGTCGTGACTTAACCCGTGATGTAGCGTAATCAGTCCATAATAGAGGGACACTGCCAGACTCAGCACCCTGCTAAGCCCGACTCCTTTTTGATTAAAGAGCTTATTTAGTGACCTGATTCGCATGGCGGGACTTGCCGGTTTGCACCGTCGCCACGATGCGGTCGAAGTACCAGTTGAGAGCCGGGGAAATGATGCTATGAAATCTTGACAACACCGACATTTCTGTACCGGGGGCGATCGCAAACTGCTGTTTTCTCACACCCTTCAAAATCTCAGCGGCGACGTGATCTGCTGTCCACATGGCAGCCGTTGCGGTAATCTGCTGAGTTTCGAGAGGTTTCGTCTTATTTTCCTGTTCGAGTTGCGGCGTATCGGTATCGGGGGGATAGACGATCGAAATCCCGATTCCCCAGCGTTTGAGTTCGCCTCGGATCGACTCTGCTAAGCCTCGCAGAGCAAACTTGCTGGGGCTGTAGGGGCTATAGCCGTAAATGCCAATCAACCCTGCCCCAGATGACGTAATCACGATATGCCCGCTGCGCTGCTGTTCCATATAGGGGAGAACAGCGCGAATACAGTACAACGTGCCGAAGTAGTTGATCGCCATCGTGGCTTCAAACACCTCGATAGGCACGTCTCGAAAGTATCCGGGATGTGCGATTCCAGCACAGTTGATTAGCATATCGGGTGGCCCCAACTGAGCGATCGCCTGTTGAATCGCCTGATTCACTTGCTCTTGGCTAGACACATCGGCTGGAATTGCCAAAATCTGCTGAGACGGGTGCAAACGTTCCTGCTCAAGCTGGGCTTTAGCAGTATCGAGGGTTTGGGGAGTCCGCGCCATGATTGACACGCGATCGCTACTGCGAACGAGCTGGCGGGCAAGGGCATAGCCGATGCCGCTCGATCCTCCGGTAATAATGATATGCCGAGAGTCTGCACCCATTGCTGTTTAGTCGTTGCTGGCTAATAATGCCGTCTACTGATTGCGCCGTTCGGCTTCTTGCTTCAGAGCAGCCAGTGTATCTTGAAGCGTATTTTGATAGATATTAAAGAAGATCCCTCTCGGCGTAGACGATTCAGGCTCGACATTCACCTGATGCGTGATCAATACCTGATTGGACGAAATCGGTTCAAGCTGCCATGTTCCTTGGAGAGAATCGACATCTCCCTCGACCAAGTTAAATGCAATTCGCTGAGGATAGCTTTCTGTTGCCGCAATCACGATTCGACTTCGGCGGCTAATGGGAAAGATTCTAATGACGTTGACCTGTTCAAATACTCGCTGATTGCCGTCGGAGCGCAAAAGCCGACTCTCTGCCACGCTTGGGAAAAACCGAGAAAAGTTGTTGTAATCGGTGAGGACGCTCCATGCTGTGGCAGCCGGAGCGCTAACTAGCACGCGCACCGTATATTGTCCGTTGCTGCCAGAGAGGGTTACCCGTCCTGACTGCAATGCGGCTTGGTCTTGAGATGGAAGCTGACTAACCGCACTACCTGACTGAGCAAATGCAGGAAAACCAAATGATGTCGCAACGATTAGGGCGATTGCAGAGAGGCTGCTCAGCATGACGAAGCGATAG
>DBGGTD010000011.1:0-3423 GCA_051162585.1 Elainellaceae cyanobacterium | reverse complement strand
ACCCATCTGGGATTGCTATAAATTCGTCTATTCAATTAATAGATTCGTTGCTCTAATTGGCAATTACAACTAATAAAAGCTCTCAAGGTTTCTTAATAAATTGGGAGGATGACAGGTTGGAGTGTTCAAATCTCAAAATGCTAAGTAAGTGAACAAAAATATTTACTGTCATTATGTGATTAACTCTGTTTAACTACTTGTTTAACTGCTTAATGTCTCTGGGCTTATCGTTGAATGATTCTGAATCTCGCGTTTACCAGGCCGGGCCGTCAGAGTCATGATGACATTGCCGTCTGATGCTGCAAACAACTGCTGCAAAAAACTATGGGCTGTTTCGAGACTTGCTGAACTACGGCGTCAATTATTTGCAAATCAACTGTGCCCATGATAGCCCAGACGAATGGAACATGATGGTTGACCCCTTGCGCCGTACAGAAGTAGAGGCTGGGTAACCGTGTCGACTGTTGGATTTGGGCTGAAGTCAGCCCTGCATCATGGTTGGGTACTCATCTGTGCAAATTGCGGATGATGTCTAGCAGCTCATGGATGAAATTACGGATCGGGGCGATCGCCAACATCCTCTCGGGATTATTGCCAAAATTGAAACATCCTCATCAATTCAAAATTTGCCTGACATCATAATGCAGGCACCCCGCCGAAAAAGGAGCGTTTATTTTAGACTTGGTCATAATGCTTGGTGATGTAATCACCTGAACTAAGATGGACGCTGATCTTCTGGGGTGGCAGGCTTGCTGTATCCTAATGAACCTGCCGCAGCAATATCAGTAGCCGTTAGTTCATCTTGATTCGGTTGTTCTCGAACAATCTCCGGCTGATTAGAAAAAAGCTCGATATGTTCGTCAGCGCTTGTCTCATCTACGCTCCCTTTATAGTTCGCAAAGTATGAGTCAATGTCAGATGGATTCAGATGAGAGCATGCTGCTTTGATTTTGTCGATGAACTGCTTAAACTCCATTTTGAATCTCTCCTAAAAATTCTCGTACAGCTCTTGATCTGAGATGAAATAAAGCGATCGCATTTGATTCTGTACTACCAAAATTAAACGGGTTATTTCGTCTTTCGGAAGTAAGAAATTCAAGAATATATCTGGTGTACGCTTTGCGTCATCTTTTCGGGAAATCAGTCCCATTTCATAACTAACTTAGGATCTCTATATAGCCCTACCCTGACTTATGAAACGAAGGATTTTTGATTAGACATGATGTATATCTATGCATTCCATTAAGGGAGAATCTAACCTCTGGTAGATCAATTAAAAGCATTTCTTTGTTAAGATTTATGTATTGTTAATAAATGGAGAGTTTCTTATGGAAAATATGCAAGAAACCGTCCAAAATGCGAAAGATGCGGTCACAACTCCTTTACCTAGTCCTCCTGACTTGCAGAAGAAGTCAAGTGCAAGTGATCTGAAAGATAGGCTAAATTGGGGAGAGCCCGCACTGACTATTATTGACGTGCGGAATCATGATGCGTTTCGCCAAGAGCGCATTATGGGTGCTGCTAATATTCCGATGAGCCAATTGGTCGCAGAAACCCGCGAAAGTCTTGAGAAGAGCCGAGATATCTATGTGTATGGAAGCTCAGATGAAGAAGCTGAAAATGCTGTGGCTCAATTGCGTGAAGCAGGGTTTAGTCGTGTCGCTCAGTTAGAGGGCGGCTTATCTGCATGGAAATCAGTCGAAGGCTCCATTGAAGGAATTGCAGTATAGCATTAGCATAAGCATCTGCTCTAGCTCTGTTCATAGGCTAGATCTGGATTAATATATGCTTTAAACGCACCAATTAATTTAAGCTGGTGCGTTTGTTTTAAACGCCTAAATTTTCATCTGGACATCGGAAAATCTAGGAGCAAGGTTCACCCACGTCAGGGGTTCATTCCTTGTCAACGTCAGGAACAATGTCGGGGCGTTCCTTATCTTCCCAGCCGGGCGGACGCTTCGAGTTGTACCATGCAATTGAGCCGATTGCAGCCGCGGCAATAAAGCCAATCACAAGAACTAACGTTGCTGATACCGGAAAGTGAGAAGCACTATTGGCAACATCAGCAGCAAATAAAATCATCAGCTTGCACCTCTACGCTTATCATTCTTATATTTTCATCGTATTGATGCTCTTAAGATTACTAGAAAGAATTTAAATAGTGCCTCTCTCTAGATGTATATTTTAATTCAACCCGAAGAAATAAATTGGCTTGTATGACGAACTCATCTGTCCAACGTCGTCTTCCAGAATGCAACTACTGCATGTTTTATGCAAACAGTCCACATTTAGTATGTGCCATTCATCCACAAGGACCGTCAAGTGAATCGTGCCTAGACTTTCGAGAAGATGATCATGCCTTGAAGCACTGGAGCGCATTTCTCGGATTAGATTGGCATACCGCTGATGCAGAACGTTGGCAACCCGACGGCGAACCTATCCATGTAGGAGAATTTATCTTACAACCTCAACGGCGGCTCTCTGTTGATGAGCAGATGCAGTTAACCGACTCTCATCCTGTTTTTACAAGCCGTTGCCCAGATTGTGACTATTATTATTCTCCAGATGCCCCGCCGCCTGAGCATTGGGAATGCCCTCGTTGTGGATGGAGCGATCGCCTCGAATAAACGAGACGATCTGTTTTTTTGCGCTACTATTGCGGCGACACCGATATCAAGTCGCGAACTCCGATAGTGGTAGTGTCTTCGATAATCGCTATTAAATCTCTCCCCTTAAAGATGGCGGTATCTGATGATGAACTGCCTGAAAAGTTCCGAGACTTTACAATTCGATAGTCTCGGCGTCGATTTCCACTAACTTGAATTTTGTCTCGCTCTCGTCGTTCAAAATCAAGAACTGTGGCGTGTCCCCGCCCGCGATAAAACACTCCATCTTCATCTCCTAAGACAAATGTGTCCGCATTGTCTCCCCCTTCTAGGCGATCGCGTTCACGTCTGCTGCCTCCATAGCCGTTTAGAGTATCATTGCCGCGATCGCCGATGAGCAAATCATTGCCGCGATCGCCCAAAAGAGTATCATTACCTTCTTGTCCATACAGGCGATCGTTTCCTTTACCACCATCTAGCAAATCTTTCCCCTGGTTCCCATACAAACTATCTTGTCTACCTTTCCCGTAGAGAGAATCATTCCCCTTCAGTCCAGAAAGAACATTGCTGGCTCGATTCCCCGTGATCGAATTGTTACGAGCACTTCCGGTTCCAAACTTTGCTTTTCCAAGAAGGACTAGATTCTCAATTTCGGTTTTGTCTAGTTCGTAGTTGAGCGGAATCCTGAGCGTGTCATTGGAAGGCCCACGCCGCTCGACTATTTTGAAGTTGTAACTTTTGACAATATAGATATCATTTCCAGGCCCGCCGTACAGTTCGTCATAGCCTCTACCCGCGATGAGCGTGTCTCTACCAC
>DBGGTD010000010.1:0-3042 GCA_051162585.1 Elainellaceae cyanobacterium | reverse complement strand
TTCGGGTCTTAGAGCCACAGCAAGACAACTTTCTGTATGAACACACCACTCGGCTTTATCCTACCTGGCCAATTGCGGCGACAGCCAGCGCTCCCCCACAGCTTGTAGAAGCCGTGAAGCAAGCTCTATTGGAGATGCCACCCGACGATCCTGCGTTGGCTGCTGCAGGTGTTGAAAAATTCGTCCCGGCTGCTGATTACGCAGCCGTTGATCAGCTAATCGAGGATCTGCAGCTAAGGAGTTGGGATGCTAGGTAACGTTTGGTTTGTCTTCAGCCGCAATGGCGAGTGATGGAGCGCTCCATACAGAAATACGGAACCCTAGCACGGGCGATCGCCCGTGTCAAAATCCACACACTTTTAAATGTTGTCTGGAGTTGAGCACCCATCGGGGGCATTTACCTGCTCATACCCAAGATCGTGAGCAAATGAATCATGTTCATCATTGCAAACTCAAAGGTCTAAACTATGACTCAGGTTCCCTATAATTCCACAACTAAAGAAGCGGTTAACACGTCTGCTCTGCCTGATTGGGCTGATTCGTCGCAGGTGCAAGATGCAGGCTTAAACACGAGTATCGATGCTCAGCAGAATCCGTGGGCAGGGCTTAACCCAGCTCGTTCTGCGACGTTGGGTCGGCAGTTGCTCGCAACCGTTTTGCCTCTCACCCTAGCGCCCTTGGCTGTTGCGAGTTTTGCTGGCTATACGATTACGCAAAACCGCGTTCAAACTCAGGTGGATGAACAACTCGAAGGGCAAGCACTCCTAGCAAGTGGAGGAATCAGTCAAGCGCTCGAAGAAAATTTGGAACTGATGGCGGGCTTAGCGACCAATCCGCTAGTGTCTAATCTAACCCAGTCAACGACTGAAATTGTTGAAGCAGATGGGCTTGCTCAACGCCCCATACCAGCATTAGAAAACCAGTTTTCAAACATTAAGCAGGTCGAATCCAATCAAGCACTCAATGATTATCTAGCTCGACTTGCAGAAACGGAAGGTCTTGGTGAAGTTATTTTGACCGAACGCAATGGATTAAATGTCGGCTATAACCGTGTGCCGTCTACCTTTGTGCAGTATCGAGATACTTGGTGGCAGCAGGGTAAAGCACAAAATCAGTGGGTTAGTGACCCAGAATATAACGAAGCAGTTGAAAGTCTCGGTATTTCTCTTAGTCAGCGGGTTGAAAATCCCAGCAACGGAGAATTTCTTGGCGTTCTTAAAACATTTGTTCCATCTCAGTATTTTGGCTTCTTGATGGGATACCTAGACAATGCTGGTATTAGTGGCTCGCAACAGGTGCAGCTCATCGATATTAGTGCTGGATCTGCTCTAGCGACATTTTCGGCAGAGGGGCAAACGATTCCTGAAAGCTTGGACTCCGCACTACAGATTGTCGGAGGAAGAACTATTGCAGAAGTTGCAGCCCAAGTGGTTGAGGCGGTTCGGAGTGTCCAAACGACGAGCGAAGAAGACCTTGTCACAGAGCTACAGACTGCCTATCCAATTGACGATGTTCAAATTAGAGAACTGGCATTTGGGGAAGAACAAGGATTTATTATCTCGTTTGACTTTGAGGGTAAGCAGTATGCTCTGTCTACGATGCCTCAAGTTGACTGGGTGGCGATCGCCTCAATTGATATTTCAGAAGTCCGGGCAGAAGGTCGCGGCCTTATTGGAGTATTTGGTTTGATTGCGGCTGTCCTGGGTGGCTTAGGAGCATTGGTGACGGTGGGGCTATCAAATCGACTATCATCACCGCTCATTGATTTGTCAGCTAAAGCTCGACAAGTATCAGCCGGTAATCTGAACGTGACAGCAGAACCGAAGGGAACGGCTGAAGCTCAGACTCTTGCTCAAACATTCAACGACCTTGTACTGCGGGTAAAAGGGTTCTTAGGAGAACAAACCCTCAACGCTCAAAAGGCTAACTTATTGGCTGAAATTACGGGTGCAAACATTGTCAGCTCAGCCGAGTTGGGCAGCGTATTTAATCAAGTGGTTGCGGAAGCCCGCACCATCCTAAGTTCGGACCGCGTCGTTGTCTACCAATTTGGTCAAGATTGGAGCGGATGGATTGCTGCCGAATCAGTAGAAGCCAATCTGACCAGTGCGTACGAGCAGGGGCTGACTGATTCATGCATTCCGGAAGCAACGCGCGAAAAATATCTCGCAGATGGCCTCCTTGTGGTCAACGATGTCAATGCGGCTGAGTTTCATCCCGAGCATTTACAGTTACTCAGAAATCTGGATGTCCAATCTCTGCTTGCAATTCCAATTAAGGCCCAGGGACGGCTCTATGGTTTGCTGATTACTCACCACTGTCGGTCGCGCCATAGCTGGCAACCATCGGAAGTTGATTTTCTAATTCAATTGGGTCTACAAGTTGGGCTCGTAATCGACCGAGTTCAGCTACTTGAGCAAACAGAAGCACTCGCTGAAGAACAACGCCAGATTAAGGAAGGACTTCAGCGCAATGCGTTGCAGCTTCTAATGGATGTTGATCCGGTAAGCCAAGGTGACCTAACAGTTCGTGCAAAAGTAACAGAGGATGAGATCGGAACGATTGCTGACTCGTACAACGCGATGATTGCGAGCTTGCGGAAGATTGTATCTCAGGTGAAGACAGCCGCTGAACAAGTGGTGACGACAACGGATACAAACGACCAGTCGATTCGTTCGATGTCGACTTCTGCAATGCAACAAGCGGACGAGATTGCTGCAGCGCTGGATCAAGCTCAAGAAATGGCAAACTCAGTACGTCAGGTCGCCGAAAATGCGAAGAAAGCTGAATTAGCAGTACAGCAGGCGTCTCAAACGGTGCAAGAGGGAGACCAGGCGATGAACCGTACTGTAGACGGGATTATGGCGATTCGAGAAACGGTCGCCGAAACGGCTAAAAAAGTGAAGCGCTTGGGTGAATCATCGCAGAAAATCTCGAACGTTGTGAACCTGATTAGCGGATTTGCGGCTCAGACCAACATGCTTGCATTGAATGCCTCAATTGAGGCATCTCGTGCGGGTGAAGGTGGTAAAGGATTTGCAG
>DBGGTD010000009.1:0-4730 GCA_051162585.1 Elainellaceae cyanobacterium | reverse complement strand
TGCCACGCTAGATCAATCTGGTTTTGAAATTCAGCATCTGGGATTTGCTCATCATCAGGGTTGGGAAGCTGAAAATTGAGATCAGTCGAATTGGGATTGAGATCAGCCGCGTTTAATTTCAAAGCCGTATTCGATAAATCTGCTAGGGATGGTGGAGCTTGAACCATGAGAACGCCATATGTAGATTCCGCTCACCATTATGCCACGATTTTTTAGCCACCGAGTAAGGCGATGATGCCGCGAATGATCAAAATCATTAGGGCGATCGCCCCGATTACCAGAATCGCCAAGATACTAAACGCGATGATGACAAATTTTTTATCGGCTGCTTTATCGGGCTGTGGTTCGCTCAAATGAGATTCAAGGAGGGCAAGATTTTGAGCATTAGCCTTCCACACAAAATCCACCGCATCCCCTAAAAGGGGCACCGTTCCCACCACTGCCTCTAGCACGATATTGAAGACCATGCGAAATAGGGTTGAGGCAGAGAGCTTAAAGCGCGCCGCTTCTATAACAATGTAAGCAGACAACACCAAACTCACGACATCTCCCGCGCCTGGAATCAAACCCAAGATGGGGTCAATCCCGACGCGATAGCGTGAGCCAGGAATGGGCACAGCATTATCAAGAAGATGCCCTAATGCTCGAATTCGTTTCAGAGACTCTGCTCTGTGCAGTGCGTGGTTGTCGTTCTGATCCAGGTCAGATGTCATTGCTGCTACCAAAGCTCACAAAAATTCGCTCTGCTGTTGATTGTGACACAGCTAATTTGGCGTTTGCGTATCGATATACTCCCGCCAGCGAGTGATTTGACCAGCTTCAAAATCAATGGCGATCGCATCATCTGCTATCGTTTCATCCCCAGTTTTAGAGTTGCGATCGCGCCATTGCCATTCAACCACAGCTCGGTCTCCGTCAATCACAATCTGACGAATCTGGATGTCGAGAACGGAATAATCGGCAGCAAAATCTGCTACAGATTGACGAATGTCAGCAGGCCCCTGCCAGCGCTGCCCCGGCACGATAAATTCTCCATCGGCTGCAAATAACTCAGCAAACCGATCTGAGTTGCCTGTGAGCCATGCGTCGCGAGCTTGTTGAATCATGCGACGAATTTCTGGGGGAGAGGTAAAACTCTCAGGGTTAGCTGGAGGAGAGGGAGGAGTCATGCTAGTCAATACAAGTGACGCACTTGAGTAAAGCGGAACAGCCGTGACGGCTTGAATGCCGATGAGAATGACAAAGATCGAAATGCAGCCTATTGCAGTCAAGGCGATCGCCCATTTTATTGTCTGCTTCACTTCAGTCATAACGATCGCTTGATCAAAAACATTTATATTTATGTAGAAATGCTGATTTCTTTCTAATCATCAGTAGTTTAGAGTGCATGCAGATATTCATCAAAACTACACACTCCATCCCAATTTTTACCGTAATCTCTGTCAGAATATCGGTTTAGCCGTTACACTGTTTAGTATATTTGTATTATTAGGCATCCTCGTCGCGAGTGTTCATTAAACACGTCGAACTATCTCATTTCAAGTCTTTTGGTGGCACGGCGCGGGTTCCACTGCGACCTGGGTTTACGGTAATTTCGGGACCAAATGGTTCCGGGAAATCCAATATTCTAGATGCGTTGCTGTTCGCGCTGGGGTTGTCAAGCTCAAGAGGGATGCGGGCAGAGCGGTTGCCCGACTTGGTCAACCAGAGCCACACTACTCGCAGCCGAGCGACGGTTGAGGCAAGTGTCACCGTCACGTTTGATATTGGAGATGTATCTCTGGATGAAGAGGATGAGGATGGAAGCATTGAGAATAAAGGCGTTGAGAACGGTAATAGGGCGAAAGAGGACAGTGAGATAGGGGGCGATCGCGCTAATCATCTGAGCAACCCGCTAGCCGATTCAAATGGTCATACCAGCGGGCATGCCAACGGGCAGCATCCCCCTGAACCTCCAGAACCGCCACCAAACGAATGGAAAGTCACACGCAAACTTCGAGTGACGCAACAAGGTACGTATACGTCCACGTATTTCATTAACGGTGAACCCTGCACGTTAACGCAACTTCACGAACAGCTTCAGCGGCTGCGTATTTACCCGGAAGGCTATAACGTTGTGCTACAGGGGGATGTCACCGGGATTATCTCGATGAATCCGCGTGAGCGGCGAGAAATTATCGATGAACTAGCGGGCGTTGCCTCGTTTGACCGCAAGATTTCTCAAGCGAAGGAAAAGCTAGATGCGGTAAAGGAACGGGAAGAGCGGTTTCGCATCGTCGAGAAAGAATTAATCGCACAGCGCGATCGCCTGGCACAAGACCGCATCAAAGCTGAGAAATATCAAACGCTGCGCGAAAGGCTCCACAATCGTACGCAATGGGAAGCCGTCTTGGTCTGGCGATCGCATCAGCGGCAGGTACAGAAATTAATTCAGCAAATCGAAGCGGGCGATCGCTCGGCATCAGACCTGTCCAATCAAATTCAAGACCTGTCAGGCACGATTCAGCACGCGAAGGCTGAGCTAGAGCGGCTCAATGCTCTTGTCAAGGCGCTGGGTGAAGATGAGCAGCTTGCCCTGCAATCAAAACTCGCGACTCAAGAAGCCGAACTCCGACAGCTTCAGCGGCGAGAGCACGACATTACTACGGCCAGTCAAGCCACGATTACGCAGATCAATCAGCTCCAGCGCGACATTCAAGACCAGCAGCACCAGTTGGAGCAACTCGCCCATGAGCAGCAGAGCAAGCAGCGTGAGCTAGAAAGTTTGCAAGCCAGTCGAGATCAAGCACGCCAAGCATTAAATGAGAGTCGAGACGCGGCGAGTGCGATCGCTTCAGCCTCTGAAAGCTGGGTGCAGGAGCAAACCGCTCTGCGTCATCGAGTCGAAGAACTGCTGCACGCCATTGAGCCTAAACGGGCTGAACTGGTTAGGCTCCAAGAACGAACGGTTCAGCTTCAATCGAAACATCAGGAACAAACACAGGCTCTTGAGGCGATCGCCCGCGATATTGCCAGTAAGCAAACCCAGTGCACCGACACTCAATTGCAACATGATGCCTCGATTGAGCATGTGCAAAGCCTCGCCCAATCTCTAGCTGCTGCTGAGCAAGACCTCCAGATTCAGCAAGAAACCCAGACCCGTCTCCTACACGAGCAGCGCGAGAAACAGCGTCAGCTCGACAAGCTTGAGGCTCAAACCCAAGCAATGCAAGAGGCTCAGGGCACCCGCGCGACGCAGATTTTGCTGCAAACGGGCTTGCCCGGCATGTGTGGTCTAGTTGCCCAATTGGGACGGGTTGATCCGCAGTATCAGCGTGCTTTAGAAATCTCGGCAGGCGGGCGATTGGGCTATCTTGTCGTCGACGATGATGGCGTAGCAGCCGCCGGTATTGAGGTGCTCAAACAACAGCGGGCAGGTCGCGCCACCTTCTTGCCGCTCAACAAAATTCGCGCGCCGCGCGTGTCATTTTTATCTCAGTGGAATCGCCCTCAGGGCATGATCGACTACGCAGTGAATCTGATTGATTGCGACGATCGCTACCGAGACATTTTCGCCTATGTATTTGGCAACACGGTGGTTTTTACCAACCTGAGTGACGCTCGCCGCAACCTCGGTCAGTTCCGTATTGTCACCCTCGACGGCGAGCTGCTCGAAACCAGTGGTGCCATGACAGGCGGCAGCCTGGCGGCTCGTCAGGGATCACTCCACTTTGGCACGGTCGAAGCCGGAGAGTCGGCGGAGGCGATCGCGCTTCGTCAACGTCTTCAAGAAATTGATCATATTCTTGATCGCTGTACCGGGGCGATCGCCCAAGCCACCGTCGATGTCAAAGATCGAGCTACCGCCCTCACTGAGGCACGCCAGCACCAGCGAGAGCTTCAGATTCGTCATGACCAGCTTCAATCAGATCTGCACGTTCTCCAAACCCAGCAAAAGCAGCTTGAGTCGCAGCAGCATCAACACATGCAAGAACTAGCAATTGCCCAGTCCCGACTCCAAACCCTCGAATACGACCTGCCGCCTCAAGAGGCTGAGCTTCAGCATCAGCGTCAAGCTCTCGATGAACTAGAGCAGTCGCAAACCCACAGCGAATGGCAGCAGATCCAAGCCCAAATTCGAGAGCAAGAAGCTCAGCTTAGCGATCGCCAATTAGCTCTCCGCACGGTCGAACAAAGGCTGCAAGACCTGGAGAACCAGCATCAGCGCATTCAAGAAAAAATTCTGAACGCCCAACAACGACTGCAAGAGTGCCGCGACCAGCAGCGAGATCAGCTCAACCAACAGTCAGCCGTGAGCGAGCAGCAAGCTACTCTCAATGAAGAAATCGCCCAGACCCAGAGTGCGATCGCCCGTCTAGAACAGACGCTAACCGCAGAAAAACAAGCGCGCGATCGCGCCGAGCGGCAGCTTCGAGACCATCAAACCCAGCATCAAAACCTAGACTGGCAGCTTCAAAAGCTGCGCGAAACTCAACAGGCTCAGCGAGAAGACCTCGCGAATCGCCAGCAGCAACTCGTCACCCAAGAAGCCGAACTCCCTGACCCACTGCCTGAGATTCCTGCTGATATGGGGTTAGAGCAGCTTCAACAAGAGTTGCGATCGCTGCAAAAACGCCTCCAAGCCATGGAACCCGTTAATATGCTGGCGCTCGACGAATATAATCGTACGCAAGAGCGGCTCGAAGAACTCAGCCAAAAACTGTCTACGCTCGAAGAAGAACGGACAGAAC
>DBGGTD010000008.1:0-2125 GCA_051162585.1 Elainellaceae cyanobacterium | reverse complement strand
GATGATGATCTGCCGTTATCGTCGTGAGGCTCGACTGAAAAAACTAAGGGCAAACGCAAAAATAGCTGAACCAATAATCGACCAAATGATTGGAAACGATTGCCCACCGATGTTCACGGCCAAGAAGGTGGGTAAACCAAATTCGCGAGCTAGCCAAACACCCAAATATGCGCCGATGATGCCGACGACAATGGAGGCCAAGCAGCCTCCCGTCGAGTAACCTGCCAGAGACTGACCTACCCCGCCACAGATGGCAGCGATTACTAATAATAAAAGAAGTTCTAGAGGTGTCATTTCAATTACAGTTTCGATGTTAGTAACAATGCGTTGCAACTTAATCTGTGCCGATTGTACGTCATCCTCCTTCGGTATTGATCAATCAAATATGAGGTGCGTTGCATTGCAATTGAAGCGATTCTCCAAGATCAGAAACGCCACAATAGACGTCGCCTGAAGTTAATCTCTCGGTGCATCTATTTTTCAAAGAACACAGACCCTCTAAAATTAGGTCATCTTTAGACCTCATCCGTAGGAAGGGAAGATGCCTAAACAACAAAACTTGGATCAAGCCATTGTGTTTGAACGGTTGCAAACTATTTTGAACGAACTATATGGAGACGTGCCCCATCATCTTGATATAGTTCCCAAGTCCCAACAGCCTTTTCAGAGCTTCAGTAGTCCTGATGGGAACGTAACAGGTTCACTTCTAACCTTTACAGGAAAGCAGGTAGATAAGCTCGTGTATTCCTGGCTCAATGCTGCACAGTCAGGATTTGGCACGATGCGCTTAACCCTTTGGCTCAGTCCGGACATTCAGATTCCACATCTGGCATTTGAATTTGGAACGATCCCAAATCTCTTTTTCTACATGGACTATATTCCAAGAGTTGATTTATGGACTAACCTGCGTTACACCGAAAAGTACTACGAGTCTGCCAATTCAACCTATTTGGAACTAAGGAATAATCCCGACTTATCTTTATTCGTGAGCAAAGGGTTTTACGTAAGGCAATTACAGTCTCCAGCTCATCTTTGCTTTACCTGTTCTAATACGGAAGACTCCCTTTCTCTGATTCGCAAACTTGCCCACGAAATGTATTCTCGTTGGTTAACGTGGATAGACCAAGCAACCCCTGTCCCAGCAGATATGCAAGCGAGCTTAGCCGAACGCGATTTAAGCATGCGACGCATAAGCGCAGAACGCGATCCGGGTAATGCGATGGCAGCAAAAATTTTTGGTCCTGAGTTTGCAAACCAGTTGGTGCAGTCATTATGGAATAGAGAAGTGGAATAGAGAAGTGGAACAACTAAATCATAGAAGAATCACCATCACCCTATTAAGTAGCTAGGCGCAATTAAATATAAAACGTTCTAGCAAGTAGTCCCTAGCTTTGCTGCGCGCTTCCATCCCATCGATGATGGCCATCGCTAGGTCGTATTCGTTGGCGAACATTTGGCCTGCAATTTCGTGGGCTTTCAACTGCCGCCACTGGGTTTCAATGGGATTCATCTCGGAACAATACGGCGGTAAAAAGAAGATAAACAGTCCGTGTCCCTGCCATCGTGGCCACTGTCGCTGAACCAGGCGACTCTTGTGCAATGAGCCGTTATCCTGCACGACTAAGGTGATCTGCCCGGTCTGGACCAGGGTGTGGGCAGCCGACTGCGCCACCCAATCCATGACCTCAAGGTAGCTCTGCCCCTTGAAGACCCCTTGAGACAGAGCATACTCGAACCCCGTTTCCGGTTGCCATACCCCCAAAATGCTGATGCGACGTCCGTAGCGAGTCGATGTCTGCTCCAGGCGCTTCTGTTCGCCAATCCGACTATAACTGTAGCTGACGGGACTCCAGAGGCAGAATCCAGCTTCATCCAAGTACTTGAGCTCAAGATGTCCCTCCTGAGCCGCTAACGTTAAGGTGTCTAAGTCAGCCTGTTTGAGGGCTTTTTTGACAGGGTCTTGCTGACGTCGATGACTGTGGCGAGTCCGTTTCCACCGATATCCTTTTTTTTGAGCAATCGCCGCAATCGATCACTGCTCAAGTCCACTAATCGCTCCTGTTTGAGCTTTTGAGCCAGTTGTACACTGGTGTAGGTGCGGGGCTCTTGGTCTAAACATTCCGTC
>DBGGTD010000007.1:0-7404 GCA_051162585.1 Elainellaceae cyanobacterium | reverse complement strand
GGCCCAGTCCTCGCCGTAGGACTTGTGGACGGTGAGATCTTCGGCGGCCACCGCCACGGCATTGCCATCCAGGGCGATGCAGACCGGGTTGCCCGCTCGCAGGGCCGCTTCCACCATTGCCCCATCGGCAGCTAGCGTATTAGAAGGTGGCAATGTTACTTTTGCTGCAACAAACTTTGGCATCGCTGACGTTGATACCCTCGATGTTCAGATCATTGTTAAACTAAGCAATCTGCCGTCCAAAGGATATCTGACCTTTGGAGGAAGTCGGATCGTTGTTGGATCAACCTTCTCTTACGACCAAATTGCTCAACTCCAATATCATCACGATGGGACTCAAACCACGTCTACAGGCGGGACGAGCGACAGCTTCAGCGTTACGGTAGACGATGGTGCAGGCGGGTTCATTAGCGCAACGACGATTCCTATCACGGTTACTCCTGTCAATCAGCTTCCTAGCGTCAGCGGAACAACGACGCTCTTTGAAGGTGAAATCGATCATCCCGTCTCTATCTCTATTGCTGATCCTGACCAAACAGGAGCATACAGCATTGAAATCTTGTCTCTACCGATTGATGGGATTCTAAAACTCAATGGAGCCGCTATCAACATTGGGCAAATTCTCACCTCTGCTGATCTTGGCAATCTTACTTACAGCCACGATGGCAATGATAAAAACGCAGAGTTCCCCCCGCCAGACAGTTTTCAGATTAAAGTAACAGACGATGGTGGCGGCACCGGTGCACCGGGATCAACCATCACAACGATCGAGCTGGACATTAAGTCTAACAATGATGACCCGAGTATCACTGCCAATACAGGGTTGACCCTTGACACTATATCAGAAGGGCTAACGAAGGTCATCACTCCTGCGGAATTGCAGGTAGCAGACCCAGATTCGGCTACCACACAACTGACCTACACGCTGACGACTGTACCCAACTCCACCATCGGTACGTTGCAACGCTTCCGCAACGGAGTATGGCAGAAACTTGGCGTTGGGACAAGCTTTACCCAAGACGATCTCAACGATGGACGAATCCGCTATGTGTTTCATAAAGATTCTAGTGGCAACGAAACCTTCACGGATAGCTTTAGCTTTGAAGTCCGCGATGGTGAAATTCGCGAATATCCAACGGTTCGAGAGGGAGGAGTTTGGAAGTCGGATGGCTCAGCGTTAGAAATCAATACGTTTAATATCACCGTCAATGTGCCACCCGGAGGAAGCGGTGGTTCTGGCGGCACTCAGAATCCGGACGTAACGAGTAACGCACCGCCAACCATCGATCTCAATCAGGGAATTGCTAATTTGCTGGAAGGTGAAACAGCCACTATTACGAACGCTCTGTTAAAAACAAGCGATTCAGATAATGTTACGACTGAGTTGATTTATCGGATTGAGACACTACCTACAAGCGGCGCGATCAAGCTAAGCGGTGTCGCCCTCGGATTATATAGTTCGTTTACCCAAGCTGATATTACCAATAACCAAGTGACGTTCACCCATGCGGGTGATGAAGACTTCATTGATAGCTTCAAGTTTACTGTCAGTGATGGTAAGAATATCACCTTTGAAGACACGTTCACGATTGATATCACGCCACAAAATGATGCGCCAGCAATCTTGGTCAAAGGAACTCCAGCGCTCGCTGAAGGTGAATCCATCACGATTGACACCACCTATTTCTCTATCAGCGATGTAGATGGAACAGGCGAAAAATCAGGGATAGGGTTTGCAACGCCCAATACTTTGACCTTTCAAATTGCTACTCTCCCTACACACGGAGTTCTACAAATTGATCAGGGTGGCAGTTTTGTCAATGTTACAACCAGTACTGTTCTGACAAAAGCAGAATTAGATAGTGGCAAACTGCGCTATATCCATAATGGCAGTGAGAATTTCTCAGATAGCTTCTCGGTTCAAGCCAATGACAATACAGGTGAAGCCAATCAACTGAGTGAGATCAAGAATGTCAGCATCGAAATCGCCAAGCTGAATGATGATCCAGCAGCCTTATCAGTTGAGTTTTTAACCGTCGCTGAAGCGGGAAGCGGGATAATCAAAGGATCTAATTACAGCGGGAGTGAGGCTCATCTCGTTTATGATGACCCTGACAACACCACAATCCAGCGTCAGTATCGGGTGACGACTAATGTTGCATACGGCACTCTGTTTCTAAATGGGAAAGCACTCGCTGCTGGCAGTGTCTTCACACAAGCCGATCTGGATGCCAATCGCATCACCTATGTCCATAAAGGGCTAGATAACAACACCATAGATCAGTTTTCGTTTGAAGTACGAGACGGTGGTGGTGATGTTGTTTTGGGCGACTACACCATCAACATTACGCCAACGAATGATGCACCAACGCTAACGGTTCCAGGTACTCAAACATTTGCTACCACAACTCCACTCGTCTTTAATAGCGCCAGTGGTAATCGCATTACCTTTAGTGATGCTGATCTCGACACCATTGAAGCTGGTGAAACCGATGTCATCCAAATTACCCTTGATCTTCAGGCCGCAAATTCAACCTATGCAGCCAGCACGCTGACCCTAGGTGCTATATCAGGTTTGACAGTTACAGAAGGAACAAGCGGTGCCGCAGGCGGCAAACTGGCGTTTAAGGGAACGAAAGCCGATGTGCAGGCGGCCTTAGACGGGCTACAAGTTCAGGTGCCAACAGATGAGGATCGGGCTTTGGCGTTGATCGTCACGGTGAGCGACCTCAATAATGGTGGCCCTGATCCATCCCCTTTACCGCCTGGATATGCAACAACGGTCACTAAAACCATCGCTATCAATGCTAGTAATCAGAATGATGCACCTGTAGTTGTGCGTCCATTATCTGTCAGCGTCAATGAAGATACAGGGTTTGACTTTAGTGGCAGTAATGCAATCTCCATCAATGACGTCGATACATTTAGTTCAACGAACAACACCGTAACGCTAAGTGTCACTAGCGGCAAGCTCACTCTAGCCAACACGAGTTTAATCAATGGTGGGGCTAACAACAGCAGCACTATCACCCTCACAGGCAGTCTGAGTGCAATTAATACCGCGCTTGCAGGGTTGTCGTATACCAGCAACAGCAACGTTAACGGAGGTGACACCCTCACAATTACCACCGATGATAAAGGCAACGTGGGCACAGGCGGCTCTCAAATTGTTATTGAGAATGTTCCGATTACGGTTACACCTGTTAACGATGCACCAACGCTGGCTGCACCGAC
Source organism: Elainellaceae cyanobacterium (assembly GCA_051162585.1). GTDB lineage: Bacteria > Cyanobacteriota > Cyanobacteriia > CAZCXK01 > CAZCXK01 > DBGGTD01. The sequence continues at coordinate 4,170 of DBGGTD010000007.1, read as the reverse complement.
TGCGACTCAAACCATTTCAACCAGTACTCCATTTGTATTTAGTGGGTCAGCGGCAATCTTAATTGACGATGTTGCCGATTTGAGCAACAGTGGTGCAGATACATTTACCGTTACGCTTGATGCAACGCGGAGTGGCACCACCTATGGAACATTGGCCGTCACAACGGGGTCAGGAGCAACTGTCACCGGAGATAACACGGCGAATGTCACGATTGCTGGCACGAAATCTCAAGTCAATGCTGCCTTAGACGGACTCCAATATACACCTGCTGACTACAATTCAGAAGCCACTGTCAATCTTGCAATTACGGTTGATGACAACGCGAATGGTGGCACAGCAGTTGGAGGAGTCGGCAACGCTCTCACCGCGACTCGCAACGTCACGATTAATGTCAGCGATATTAACAATGCTCCGGTCATTACTACGCCTGCGGGAGCTACGGTTACTGAAGACAATCCTATTTTCTTTGGGTCGGCTAATCGCATCACGGTTGATGATCCGGACGACTTCGGTAAGGAACTACAAGTCACGCTGTCAGTATCCCGCGGCAAGCTTACATTAGGCACGTTTGCAGGCATTACCTTTGTCACAGGTGATGGAACCGATGATTCCACAATGACGTTTAGGGGAACGGAAGCAGCGATTAATGATGCGTTGTTTCAGCTTAAATATCAAGGTAATACGGATTTCAATGGCCCAGAAAGCCTTTCTATTACAGTTGATGATTTGGGCAATACTGGAAGTGGTGGAGTCAAGACCGTAACTCAACTACTTCCCATTACAGTCACGCCGGTTAACGATGCTCCGACTCGCAATGGCGGCAACACCATTAGCTTAGTGACTGTTCCAGAAGACTCTCTCAGCCCTTCTGGACAGACCATTTCTAGTTTGTTTAGTGGTAGTTTCAGAGACGTTAAAGATAATCAAACCGCTGTTAGTGGCTCTTCAGCCGACAATTTGGCGGGAGTTGCAATTACTAGTGATGGAGCAAATTCTGCACAAGGAACATGGCAGTGGTCTTCTAATGGGGGCACATCTTGGAATGATATTGGTTTTGTCTCAACGAGTTCAGCACTAGTTTTATCGGCAGATACGCTTGTTCGATTTGTGCCCATGACCAACTTTAACGGGACACCTGGAAACTTAACCGCGCGATTGATTGATGATTCAGCAGGACCAGTAGTTACAGGAGGTCCTAAGGTTAACGTATCGGGAACTAATAGTGGTGGAACTACTCAGTATGGAGATGACACAAATAAGCTGACCTTAAAAACCTCCATTGCAGCCGTCAATGATGCGCCAATCGCCGCAGGATCTGCGACTCTTGCATCAGTTGATGAAGATACGTCTAATCCTGCTGGTGCAACTGTATCAAGTCTGTTTAACAGTAATTTCTCGGATAACGCAGATCAGGTTTCGGGAGGGTCATCGGCAAATGCGTTAGCTGGCATTGCGATTGTTGGCAATGCAGCAACAACGCAAGGCATATGGCAATATTTCAACGGCAGTACTTGGATTGATATTGGCAGTCGAGATGCCAGTAATGCACTGTTGGTTTCCTCCTCGAATCCGCTTCGGTTTGTTCCTGCAACCGACTACAACGGTTCTGTACCTGCGCTTACTGTACATTTAGTTGATAGCTCTGCCAGTGTTACTACAGGAAATACGGCAAATCTGAGCGGCGCTGGCGCTACAGGTGGGATAACAGCTTATAGCAGTAACACGGTTCCACTGACAATGACGATTAATCCAGTGAATGACACACCAGCATTCACTAATCTGGGAGGCTCAGTTGCCTTCACAGAAGGCGGTACAGCAGTCATTCTAGATACAGATGCTGTCCTTAGTGATATTGAATTAGCTGCAGCAAATAATTGGAATGGTGCAAATCTAACTCTCCAACGGCAAGGAGGTACTAATAACGAGGATGTGTTTGGTGGCAGCGGAACGTTAGGAGCATTGCTTCAAGGAAGTGCTGTTGTAGTTGACGGAAGTTCGATTGGAACAGTTACAACCAACAGCAATGGTCTGCTAGTTCTGACATTTAATGCGAATGCTACGACCGCCTCAGTTAACAGCGCACTCCAGCAAATTGCGTATCAAAATACCAGTGACAAACCCCCTATGTCTGCGGCGATCGCCTACACCATCAATGATGGCAATACAGGAACACAAGGGAGCGGTGGTGCAAAAACTGCTAGTGGCTTGGTTACGGTTAATATCACACCTGTCAACGATGCGCCAGTTGCTACTGCGGGAGGATCTCTGGCGTATACGGAAAACCAGCCTGTCAAGGTGATTGACAACACTATCGCTCTCAGTGATGTAGACGATACCCAGCTTGCTGGAGCAAGTGTCACGATCAGCAGCGGATTGACCACTGGAGATGTGTTATCTGCCGTTACAGCGGGAACTAACATTACTGCCAGCTACAACAGCGGCACGGGAGTACTGTTACTGTCGGGGGTAGATACAGTTGCAAAATATCAGCAGGTACTACGTTCTGTCACCTACAGAAGCGCGAGTGAAACTCCGACTGAAATTGCAGCCAACCGGACCATTACTTGGCAAGTCACTGATGCAAATTCGGATGGAGCAGGAGCGCAAAGCAGCACACCCGTCACTAGCACCATTACTGTAAATGCGTTGCCTGATCCGATCGATGATAGCTTCACAACCGATGAAGATGTATCTGTCAGCAATACTGTGGCTGATGTTGATCCTGGGGATGGTTTAGCGACGTATGCTGTGAAAACTGGAACTACAAAAGGGGCGCTTAATTTCAACAGTGACGGGAGTTTCACGTATATACCGAACATCGACTTTCACGGAACGGATAGCTTCACCTATGAAGTCACAGACGCCAACAGTGACACAGGGACGGCGATCGCCACGATTACTATCAATTCCGTGGTAGATGCCATCAATGATAGTGCAGCCACCAAAGAAGATACACCAATTGATATCAGCGTTCTCGCCAACGATACGTTTGGCGCTGGGCGAGTTGTTACAAATATCAGCCAAGGAACGAATGGTTCAGTAGTTATCAATCCTGACGGCACAGTCAAATACGCGCCTAATGCGGACTTCTTTGGTACAGATAGCTTTACCTACACGGTAACAACATCCGCAGGCGATACAGAATCGGCAACGGTGACTGTCACCGTAGATGCTGTGCCTGATGCGGTTGACGATGCGTTCACGATTGATGAAGATACCACGCTTAATGGCAGCGTGGCAGATATTGATTCGGGAGATGGAGTTGCTAACTATGCGGTGAAGACAGCGCCCATTCAAGGAACGCTAACGTTCAACCCGGATGGCAGTTTCAGCTATGTTCCTAATGCGGACTTCAATGGCACGGATAGTTTTACCTACACTGTAACCGATGCCAACGGAGATATAGATGAGGCGATCGCGACGATTACGGTTAATGCAGTCGCAGACATTTTAGATGATGCTGAAACGACTGATGAAGACACGCCTATTGATATCGATGTGCTTGGCAATGACACCTTCGACCCAGGTGCAACCGTTACTGATGTCACCGATGGAGCTAACGGAACTGTCATCATCAATCCTGATGGTACGGTCAAGTACACCCCCAATGCCGACTTCAACGGCACAGATAGCTTCACCTACACGGTCACCTCAGGCGGTGTGGAGGAAACCGCAACAGTCACCGTCACCGTCGATCCAGGCGTTGACATTTTAGATGATGCTGAAACGACTGATGAAGATACGTCCGTCGATATCAATGTCCTAACTAATGATGGCTTTGCCCCAGGTGCAACCGTTACTGATGTCACCGATGGAGCTAACGGAATTGTTACCATCAACCCCGATGGCACAGTCAAGTACACCCCCAATGAAGACTTCAATGGCACCGATAGCTTCACCTATACCGTCACCTCAGGCGGTGTAGAGGAAACCGCTACCGTCACTGTTAATCCAGTCACCGACATTTTAGATGATGCTGAGACGACCGAAGAAGATACACCCGTTGACATCGATGTCCTATTCAATGACTCGTTTGGCCCCGGTGCAACCGTTACTGATGTCACAGATGGAGCTAACGGGACTGTCATCATCAATCCTGATGGCACAGTCAAGTACACACCTAATGCCGACTTCAACGGCACGGATAGCTTCACCTACACCGTCACCTC
>DBGGTD010000006.1:0-3531 GCA_051162585.1 Elainellaceae cyanobacterium | reverse complement strand
GTGCTTGCCGAGGGTGCGGATGTCGATGATGCCGAGCGTTTGACGCACGTGATGCGCTTCATCTTGCGGATCGCGATAGGAGTGGGGTCGTTTCCAGCGTCCGGCGTTGAGAAACGTTGCGCCTGCATCACTATGACAATGATGCATGGGAGTCCGCTGGATCGGTTGCAAATGGGGCGATCGCCCTGCCAAGATGCCAAACGACACCGGCGAAAAGGGAGGGCGCATCGTTGTGGGCACCGCCTCTGCTGCGGGCATCCCCGTATCTTGGGCGGCAAGACGGGCGATCGCTTCATAACACAATTTGCCCTGGCAGGGACCCATCCCCATACTGGTGTAGCGCTTCAGCGTTTCTACCGCGTCAAACCCTTCTGCAACCGAGCAGCGAACTTCATCGCGAGTGACATCCATGCATTTACAAATAAAGTGGTGACTGCCCCCGGCTTCAATATCGGCAGGCAATGCAGGAATGCAGTCGTCATAGTCTCGAATTGATTCAGGATGAGGTTTGCCCAGCGCAGCCGCTCGACCTGCGTCTACTCCGTCTTGATACAGCCGCGCAAACGCAGCAGCGCCATTCACTTCTCCGGCTGCATAGATGCCGTCAGGCAAGTCTGTGACGCGCAAGATTTGACGTTCTCGATCCCACGAGGGGCGCTGTTGTCCAGCAGAGAGCAGATTGAGCTGAGGCTTATAGCCCACCGCCATAACGACTAAATCGCAGCTAAAGCTTCGCAAGACTCGCTGCGCGTCGAGGTCACCAATCTCAATCATCTCAACCGATTTCAACCCATGGGCAGAATAGATCGTCTGGTTGTGATAAATCGGAATCCCAAGCTGACGTACCTGCTGTTCAAAGTATCCGGGTTGTCCAGCGGGGCGAGCCTCTATGATTGCCTGGACGTACGTTCCCGCGCCGTGTAGTAGCAGCGCCGTGTGATAGCCCCCGTCGTGGCAGGTCACCACCACCGCATTGGTTCCCGGAGTCACCGCATGACAGGCAATCAGTCGCTCTACGCCGCGAGCCGTCATGATTCCGGGTTTGTCATTATTTTCAAACACGAGATGGCGATCGCTCGCACCAGGAGCCAAGACGACAGAATCGGCACGAATTTTGAATAAATCTGTGCTGCTTTGAGCCGCGACATAGCGATCGCCATACACGCCGAAGACGCTGGTATTGGTGAGAATTTCGAGACGGCTATGGTTGTGCAGCGATTGGATTAATCGGGCGATCGCCTCCTGCTCAGTCAATCCATTTAGCGCTTCGTTGATGCAATTCTTCACAGGAGCAATTGAATGAACCGATTTGCCACCCAACTGGGGATGATCGTCGATTAGTAATACCTGTTTGCCCGCATCTAGAGCCGCATTTGCAGCGGCAAGCCCAGCCACACCTCCCCCAACCACACACACGTCCGGAAATCGATATCGCTTTTCGTAGCGCCGCTCAACGTCATGTCCGTCGCGATCAACCTTGCCTAGCCCTGCCGCCCGCCGAATAATTGGCTCGACGAGTTTCCACAGCCCTTTCGGTTTGTGGAACATCTTGTAATAAAAAATGTTAGGCAGCAGCGGCACGATGGCGTCGTTGATTGCCATCAGGTCAAATTCGACAGACGGAAACGCATTTTGCGTCGTGACGACCATGCCCTCACGAACCTGGGTGCGATCGCCTAATACATTGGGCTCATAGTCTACGGTAAACAGCGTTTCTGGACCTTGCCCATGGCCGTCATAAACACTGCGAGGACGATGGAATTTAAAACTCCGCGAAAAGATGTCAACGCCGGCTGCCAATAATGCCGATGTGATGGTGTCTGTTTCGCCTGCTTGAATCGGGCGACCGTTGAAGGTAAATGTGACCGATTTCTCACGATTCGGAAGCGTGAGATAAGCGTGTTCTAAAATTCGGTGTGCCATTCGGTTGTTATAACAAGCCCAGCATGCTCATTCAGCAATATAAGACACAAGTTATTCCGTAAACCAGCGGCTCTGGTGATGATTTGTCGCGGTGTCTCGCTCAACGACAAACCAACGTTGGCAGCCTGAACGGTGATACCACCATTCCCGTTGCGTTCCCTTTCGGTTGTCTCGCAAATACACATAGTCAGACCATTGAGAAAGCTCGGCAGTGGAGGAGGGGCGATCGCGCAACTCGCCTCGATACGTAAATTCACTCCCTGCACGCTTGCCACAGTTTGGACAGGTTATCTGAAAACTCATAAATTCCCAATCTGTCTGATCTACTTAAATCTGATCTACTTAAAAAGGGTGGGTATAAACCCCACCCTAAATAACTTAAGTCTTGGCCAAAATAGCGCAGCCGATGAGTTTCAGACCTTAAACCTTAACCGGAGAGGGTTCTCGCTCAAAGGTTTTGAGAATGCGCTCAGCAATTTGAGGTGCCGTCAGCCCAAGAGCGGCCTTAGACTGATCGGGTTTGGCATGATCTACGAGCTGGTCAGGAACCCCAATCCGAGTAATCGGAACGAGGATATTAGCATCGAGAAGTGCCTCAGCGATCGCAGAACCAAACCCGCCCATCGCACAGCCTTCTTCTAAGGTGACCACGCGACCAATCCTCTCAGCCAGCGGCAAAATCAGCTCGACATCGAGCGGTTTCACAAACCGAGCATTGAGAACGGTTGCTTCAATCCCGTGTTCACTGAGAATTTCTGCCGCCTGCATGGTGGTGTAAACCATCGAGCCATAGCCAATTAGCAGCGTGTCATCGCCATTTCTCAGGATTTCGCCTTTACCGATGGGGAGAGGCTCCCAGCCTTCTTCCATGAGAGGGACGCCATATCCGCTGCCACGGGGGTATCGCATCGCAATGGGGCTATCGGTATGATTAATTCCGGTGACTACCATGCGCTGAAGCTCTGCTTCATCTTTGGGCGCCATCACGACCATGTTGGGGATGCAGCGCAGGTAAGCGATGTCATACATCCCTTGGTGAGTGGGACCGTCATTGCCGACGATGCCTGCCCGATCGAGACAGAAGAACACCGGAAGATTTTGAATGCATACGTCGTGAATGATTTGGTCGTAGGCCCGCTGCAAAAACGTGGAATAAATGGTTGCAACAGGGCGCATGCCTTCACAGGCAAGACCCGCCGCAAGAGTAACCGCATGCTGCTCAGCGATGCCGACATCAATATATTGCTTGGGCAATTTGGCTTGGAGTTTGTCTAAGCTAGTTCCAGTTGCCATGGCAGCCGTGATGCCGATAATTTTGGGATTGTTCTCCGCCAACTTAACTAAGGTATGGGCGAAGACTTTAGAATATCCGGGCGGCTTGGGTTTACTGGCTGGCGCTGCTTTGCCCGTGGTCAGATTAAACGGGCTTTGAGCGTGATATCCAACCTGATCGTTCTCGGCGATCGCATAGCCCTTACCCTTTACGGTGGCAACATGAATAAGCACCGGCCCAGCATGCTTATGTCCTTCCTTAAAGGTTGAAATCAGGTCTTCAAGATTATGACCATCGACGGGCCCCATGTAGGTGAAGCCGAGTTCTTCAAACAC
>DBGGTD010000005.1:0-3049 GCA_051162585.1 Elainellaceae cyanobacterium | reverse complement strand
CGCCGCATGTTCTCGGCTTGATCCTTGAGCGTAGTTGCTTCCGCCGACGATAATATGTCCACCATATTTTTTGCTCGCCGCTTCCGCTCGTTCTGCAAAAGTTTCATCCTTCAAGTAATAAACGAACTGACTAATTCCAGGAATATTGCTCCGAAATGGCAGCACTCGCGAGCCAGCCGGTAAAATTTCATCCGTTGAAATGTTGTCCCCTACTTTCAGCAGCACGGGAATGGTTGCTTCACTCACCAGTTCTCCAAACTCTGGAAACGATTTGATGTTGGGACCTTTCTCTAATTCAATGGACTGCCCATCCTCAGACGGAGCCACTAACATATCGGTATTAATGATTTCCGTTTCCGGCTGCACAAAGTGCGGATACGTCATGTCGTAGAGTTGCTCTAACTCACGCGGGTCAGTAATTTTGCCTGTTAGCGCGGCAGCAGCAGCGGTTTCAGGACTGCACAAATAGACCTGATCATCCGCTGTGCCCGATCGCCCTGGGAAATTACGGGGCATGGTGCGAAGCGAAATTTGATTAGAGGCGGGAGCCTGTCCCATGCCGATGCAGCCCAAACATCCGGCTTGGTGATACCGTGCTCCAGCGTGCATCAGCGGGATGAACGCATCTGTGGTTGCTAAGTTTTCGATTAACTGTCGAGAGGTTGGATTCACATCAAACGAGACGCGATCGCTCGCCACCTTTCCTTCGACAATCTTGCCCACAATCCAAAAGTCTCGCAGCCCCGGATTAGCAGATGACCCAATCACCACCTGATTCACCGGCTGACCCGCTACTTCCCTCACAGGCACAATATTTCCTGGGCTGCTCGGACAGGCAATCAGCGGCTCTAGTTCAGACAGATTAATTTCGTCGTAGAGATCATAGTCGGCGTTGTCGTCAGCAACGAGTTCAATCCAGTCGTCGCCGCGTTCTTGTGATTCTAGAAACGCTTTAACGCGATGGTCAGACGGAAACACCGTTGTGGTTGCGCCCATCTCAGTGCCCATGTTGGCGATGACGTGGCGATCCATCGCGCTGAGATGGTCAAGCCCTGATCCGTAGTATTCGATAATCATGCCTCGACAGCCGTGCACGTCATATCGACGCAGCATTTCGAGAACTACATCTTTGGCGCTGACCCAGTCTGGCAGTTGCCCCGTCAGCTTCACGCCCAACACGCGAGGCATTTTGATATACATCGGTTCCCCGACCATCGCCATTGCCACATCGATGCCGCCTGCCCCAAATGCCAACATTCCCATCGAGCCAGCCGCCGGAGTATGACTATCTGATCCAATCAACGTTTTCCCAGGAATGCCAAATCGCTCCATGTGAACCGCATGACTGATGCCGTTTCCAGGACGGCTATACCAAATACCAAACCGATGACACGCCGATCGCAAGAAGAGGTGATCGTCTGCATTTTTATAATCGGTTTGCAATAAGTTGTGGTCGACGTACTGAGCCGATAATTCAGTTTTGACGCGATCGATACCCATTGCTTCAAGCTCTAGCATCACCATCGTGCCTGTTGCGTCTTGGGTAAGAGACTGGTCAATTTTCAACCCAATCTCGCTTCCAGGACTCATATCGCCAGACATGAGATGAGATGCAATGAGCTTTTGGGTGACATTTTGAGGCATGGCGATCGCCCTTGATTTGCTAACGGCAACACTCTTAGCAGCACGGATTAGATCATGGAAGTTCCCGATCATCCGATTCGCATATTTCGCGTATATAGGTAAGAGAGTAGTCCGAATGGCTGGCTAGCAAATCTGTATATTGACAGATCAATCAGCGAAACGCGAACTCTGAATCTTCAGCTATTTAATTTGGGGACGTTGCTGAATGAGTCATTCGGAGATTGCGTCACTACGTTCGCAATGATAAGTAGGTGAACAAAAATATTTACTGTCATTGCGAGCGATAGAGAAGCAGTCTCACGGGCAAGAGGGTTTTCGCAACATTGGGATGCACCCTTCAATATTGCCCCGGAAAGGACTGACGCAGTTGCAATGCCGAGTCTCCACACGTTTTCTTTCCGTTAGTGCAACGTCAACCGCGGAAACGTTATCCCTACGCGTATTCGCCATTTCGCTAATGTGATGCCAACGATGTTAATGCAGCACCAACAATGCGAATGCAGCGCCAACGCCTCAAATCAGCGGCGGTAGATAGCAAAGTTCTTCTCGGTCAGGATAAGCCGCTAATAGTTCAATGACCCGACGAATCAAAATTAATAATATTTAGCCCATTGTCATCTCTTCACTGGACAGTAGGATAGTGGTCGAAACGCCGCGTTTTCCGACTCCTTTCGTAACTAAACAAATTCGCTGATTGCCAAACTCATATTCGCTTTGCACGACTCCTCCTTGTTGGGCATCTATCGCGGCTCGGTTCGCATGACCAAGCATATCTGCTGCGACGTGATAAGAGCCATGCAAACCCCATTCTCCATAGCTATGCTTAACAATCAAATCTTGTGCGTTGATTTCTTTTTCCAACAAAATCTTGAGTGATTTTTCAGAGTAAATAATCATACCTGGATTAAAAATAGGTTGTGTCATAGGTTTTGTCTTCACAGGGAACTCCCTTTAATAGTGCTCGACACCGAAATAACCGCTCTGCCTTTATTTGGAGATAGATCAAAATATCGATAGGGCTTGCGCGGTTGCCTCAATTTAGATTACTTGCCAATTTATTTGCGTGAAAAGGCGTAATCATATGTGTTGATTGACACTTCAACTTCACCCTGTGGATCGTGAGCACTCTATGTTCCACAAATTATTCATAAATCTTCGTAATGATTCTTCGCGATATTCTTCCTAAAGACCGTTTTTAAGGAGAGTGTAGAGGAGTTGAAACCTTCAATGGTTAAGATCTATGTATTACTGTGCCAAGCATCATTAATTAGTGCTAGATGCAGGCACGTTGTAGACAAATACGCGATAAGCTTATGACTACTCCTCTTGCAACTCCTGAACCCTTTGAAACGCTAACAAATCAACTCTCTTCCTCCGAGCAATCGACGCTTCATCAGGGCAAGCC
>DBGGTD010000004.1:0-3241 GCA_051162585.1 Elainellaceae cyanobacterium | reverse complement strand
TTCCTGGGACGGTTGATCGGAGGTGGCGATCGCATTTCCGCCAGTGCTTCCCCTAAACTGTAAAAACTCTTTGGCAATCCATCCCCGATTGGTTCTTACCCACGTATATCTCTCGGACGGTTGCTCTGTTTCGGTCGCTGAGACGGTTGCTCCATCGGGCAAACCGCCAACGATCGTGCCATTGGGAGTATTACGAACATTGACGCCGACACCGCTACGCGTAGCGACCACTGCAAGGCGATCGCCTCCTGTCGAAGTTTGAGCCATCGTTGCTGAAGCAGGCTCAGAATAGCTCAAAAATTCGTTTGCAACCCATCGTCCATCCGTTGTTTCTGCCCACATGTATGCGCCTGCGGGCTGTTCGTCTCCGGTAAGAGAGAGCGGTGTGCCATTGGGCACACTTCCCATAATTTGCCCGCTGGGGGTATTCCGTACATTTAAGCCGATGCCGGTATTGGTGCGAACAATTGCACGTCTTGGTGATGGTGAATTAGAAGACTGCGACGTTGCGGCCTGGGCATTAAACGACACCGCCATCGCTGACATTGGGCTCGAAAACTGCAGATAATCTTTAGCGACCCACCGTCCATCCACCCGTTCAGCCCAGATATATCGACCGGCGGGCTGTTCGCGCCCAGTCAGCAAAACAGGAGCACCGTCGGGCAAGCCATTCACAATGTCGCCATTTGGAGTACGCCGGACGTTAAGGCCCACGCCCGTTGGCGTACTGACATTGGCTTGTCTGGGTTCGTCACGAGTCTGGAATTCTGAGGCTTGATTGCCAGGATCAAGCAGCCCCAGAGATTCTAAGGTTTCGGGCCCTGCCTTGCCGTCGACGCTATCCAGGTCTTCCTGACGCTGATAGTCACGAACGGCTGCTGCTGTCACCGGCCCGTAGATGCCATCCGCAGGAATCTCAAGCGCCTTCTGAATCTCTGTGACAGCAGATCCCCGGTTGCCGCGCTGGTATACGGTTTGGGCAGATGCGCGATCCGATAGGCTGAGAACGGCTAAAAATGCCAGGATGCTCACCAGCGGAGTCCAAGCAGAACTAGGAATATGCCAATCAACATGCTTTAATAGCGTGAGTTGAGCGGGCTCTGGATCGTCGTAAACTATGGCGTGGTGAACAAAAGCGAGTGATTCCATAACATTCCTGTCAAAAAGTTGAAATGCGTTCAGGAAGTTGAGATACCATTAATAGTCTTCTTCTAATAGTCTTCCACCCTAAAGGGGAATTTACATACCAACGATAATCAAATAATCGAAAATAAGCATTAAATTTTGCATCTTATTTACGTCATTTAAGTTTAGATTCTGGGGCATCCAGGAATACTGTAAAGTATGAACCGACATCAGCAGTTTTCTTTGGCGATCGCAAGCCTCACAATGGGGCTTTGGCTGTCAGGCTGTCAATCTGCTTGGCAAGGAATACGGTCAGATTGGCACCAGCGAGTATTGAGGAGCCAATTTGACGACCGCTTTACTGAGATTAGCTGCACTGCTTTTGAGGTGCCAGCAGGCATGTCCGAGGCGATCTGTGGCTATGTCACAGTGCCCGAGCTCCATGCCCAACCCAATGGAGACACCCTTGCATTGGCGACAGTTCTGCTGCCGAGTGTTGGCGCATCCCCTACTGCTGAGCCCCTCGTTTTGGCAGGCGATCTTGGGCAATCAACCATCGCCACGATGGTGCCGTGGTTCGTTGAGGAGAATCCGGCAGCGCAGCTTCGTGACCAGCATGACATTCTGTTGATCGAGCAGCGAGGAACGCAATACTCTAAACCATACCTCGATTGTCCTGAATTGGTGCCTGTGAAAACTGAGTTGCTAAAGACTGGGCAACTCGCTGATCCGCAGAGTCGCCAACAGTTGGAAGCACCTGCTTATCAGGCATGTAGAGACCGACTAGACACCAATGGCGTTAATTTTGACGCATACAACACTCTTGAGAGCGCTACCGATGTGGTGAGCGTGCTAAATTCATTGGGGTTTCAGCAGGTCAATTTTTATGGATCATCCTACGGGTCGCTGCTAGCTCAGGTGTTGATGCGGCAGTCTCCCGAGCGGATTCGGTCAGTCATTTTAGATGGTACAGAGCCCGCGACTCTTAATAGTCGCCAATATGCAACCCAGGCAAGTAGTTATTCGCTGCGTCAGATCTTTGCCAATTGCCTTGCCACTTCTCGGTGCAATCAAGACTATCCGAATCTTGAGTCTATATTTTTGCAACTCGTTGAGCGGCTCAATGAATCGCCTCAGACCATAACCGTCAATATGGGAAATACGCCTGGTGAAATTCAGGTGCCTTTGAAGGGCTCGATGTTCAGCATTTTGGTCCAGAATCAGTTAGAAGGATCAAATTTTGCAGAAACGCTTCCCCAAAACTTGTACGGCTCCTTGAATGAAAATAACTACAGTTGGCTGACGGATGCGATCGCCACCGAAGTGCGATCGCCGGACGCTGAGGCGATGCAAGCTAGCGTCATTTGTGCCCAGCGCAATGCTCCGGCGGAGCAGAATCCTATTATTCAAAGCTTCTTTCAAGCGCCATTTCCCCAGCTCGAAGCTCCTATCCGAGCCGATAATTTAGCCTATTGCGATATCTTTAACGTTGCGACGCTGCCTGATAGTGCATATGCGCCCGTTGATAGCACAATTCCAACTCTAATTATGAATGGGCAATATGACAACATCACGCCGCTTGCATTCGGCGTCTTAGTTGCCAACGATCTTCCGAACGCCTACATATACAACTATCCTAGAGTCGGTCATCGGGCTTTGACCGTGTCATTTACGTCAGGGCAAACCTGCCCCGGTTCAATGGTTACAGCATTTTTAGACAATCCGAATCAGCCTCCCAATGAAGCCTGCATTCAAGAGATGATGACAACCGTCGAATCGCCCCCTCCGCCTGTCGAAATTGCATCTCGACCAAGCCGGTAATTCCGTCGAATCACGCTTGAAAACCTCCCAGCCAGGAACAAGTGCCGCAGTGCAGACATCGTTTGGCTCTCCCAATCTGAGACACTCGATGAATTGCGCCAACCATAGCCTTACGCTCTCGCGTTAGGACGTTAAACGTGTGGTGAGCCCCTGGTTGACTGACAAAACTTTTTGCAGCGGCAGTTGTAGACGCATAGCGGCTTCTCGAAGAGTAACTGCTGCTATACAGTCTCAACCCGCCTACGCGGGTTGAGAACAGTCGACGCTAGCGAAGCCATGCCGAAGGCTATAGGTC
>DBGGTD010000003.1:0-6072 GCA_051162585.1 Elainellaceae cyanobacterium | reverse complement strand
CTCGATGAGCGCAAGGTTTTGATTAACCGATAAGAAAATTGGTAAGGGTAAATACCCCGGATGATGCAGCATCCGCTAAAATTTAACCCACATCTATGGCGTAATCACCGACCTCATCCTCAAAGACAATTTCAGCAATTAGCCTCTAAACTTGGGTAAGTTTTACTGGCGTTAGAAGCACGCTTTTAGCCATAGCTGGATATTTATTTCAACATATCTGTATTCCAAATATCTAATTTTGTTCCTGCAATGACAGCGACCCCAATTCCACGGCAGCCATCTCAATCTCCTAATTCTGGCGACGGTTCTTCACCAGAGATGCCTCCTGTCTATGCACTCAAGGAATTAGTATCTCGGCTTCATCGGGAGCAAAATAAGGTTCAAGATCTGCTCAGTTCTTTAAGCTTTGCACTACGGAGCTTCAATAATCTCAATCAGTTTTTAGAGCTAACTCCGCTAATTGCAAGCCGAGTCACAGATGCAGATGGCGGCGCTTTAGTTTTGTTTAAGCCAAATGGGCAAATGCGGCTAGAGCGATTGCATTGTCAAGGAAGCAACCACTGCCAAGACATTCGTAAGGCCTTAGAGACAGCGACACGGCAGATTGCTGACCACGATGCTACTGCGTCCGAGCTAGCACCTGCTTTCTCAAGTCTCATGGCTGAGCTTGATGACCGGGTTGGGCAATTGCTAGGCTCGGATATTCATCTATTTGGGACAGCTATCTTAGTACGGAATACCGAACGAGGTCGACTATATATTTTTAGTCGAGATCCCCAATACACTTGGACTGAGACTCGCCAAAAGCTTGTGCGTTTGGTTGCCGACCAAACCGCTGTTGCCATTGAGAATGATGAACTCAATGTTGAACTCCGCAAAAAGGAACGGCTCGATCGCGAGTTAGAGATTGGTGCAGAGATTCAGGTTCAACTCTTGCCACGTCACTGCCCTGATATTCAAGGTGTCGACGTTGCGGCTCGCTGCCAAACGGCAAACCGAGTTGGCGGAGACTACTACGACTTTATTCCGGCGAATTATGACCAGATTAGGTTTCGGACAGCCCAGCGCTACAAATCGGGACACTGGAGCGTTGCGATTGGAGATGTCATGGGTAAGGGAGTTCCAGCCGGGCTGATCATGACGATGCTGAGAGGAATGCTACGGGCGGAAGTGTTAAACCGTCATTCTCCTGCGTGCATTCTTCAGCATTTAAATCAGGTGATGTATGGAGATTTAGAAAATTCGAACCGCTTTGTGACGCTTTTCTATTCAGAATATGATCCCATCACGCGGGTATTGTCGTATAGCAATGCAGCTCATAATCCACCGCTGATGTGGCAAGCTGAAACCGGTACCTTGACGCGGTTAGATACGATGGGGATGCTGATTGGTCTTGATATGGATACCCAGTATCAGGAAGCGCAGGTCAGGCTTCAGCCTGGAGATACCATTATCTATTACACAGATGGGTTTACGGATGCAGCGAGTCCGAAGGGCGATCGCTACGATGAAGACAAGCTGACGCAGGCATTTCAATGGGCGTGTCGTGCAGGTTATCATCCAGACGCGATTTTGAATCATTTGTTTGATTCGGTGCAGCAATTTATCGGGCAGAGCCGTCACAATCAAGACGACATGACGCTGATTGTGATGCAAGCATCGTCAAACTCAGGATAACCGTTAGCAGCGATCGCCGACTCATGATTCTCTCAACCCAATCAACCGTCGATAATCACCCGCTCTGCACTAGGTCATCATCGCCCATCATTTTGCGTGAATCTCTGAAAAATTCTTAGTAATCGAGTAGCAGAATGCGTCAAGTATGGGAAACTAGGGGCGATTAAACTTTAACTAACTATCTGCGTCGTTCGTGTGAGGGCACCCAATGTTACTCGTCCATATCGCTCAAGATTTGGCTGGTGGAGGACCTATCTCTCTCTTCGGGCTAGTCTGGTCTGATTTGCCAATTGCTCCCTCTGACTGGAGTTTCTTGGCTCAGCAGTTTGAGACGGATGTATTTGCTGATTTCCGTAACTTTCTAACTAACTTTGTCGAATCGGGCCAAGTATGGGCGTTGATTATTGGATTTATCTTAGGCTATATGATTAAGGGCCTGACAAGCTATGGCTAATGGCCTTGCAGCATTTATGGGTAGCACTTTGTAGCACTAACGTGAACAAATTGGGTAACGACCAGCCTCAAAACCAAACCTGGAGCCAGCGATTTGAGTCAGCCTTGCACCCGGCGATCGCCCAGTTTAATGCCAGTATTGGGTTTGATATTGAACTCATCGAATACGACATCACGGGTTCGCAGGCCCATGCCAAGATGCTGGCACAGACCGGCATTGTTTCTCCATCTGAAGGAGAGCAGCTTATCGACGGGCTAGAGAAAATTCGCCAAGAATATCGCCAGGGGCAGTTTAATCCAGGAGTTGACTCAGAAGATGTTCATTTTGCGGTTGAGCGTCGCCTCACCGAACTGATTGGAGATACTGGGAAAAAGCTGCATACGGGGCGATCGCGCAATGATCAAGTCGGGACTGATACGCGACTCTATTTGCGGTATCAGATTTTGCAGATCCAAGCCTTGCTTCGCCGTTTTCAGCAAGGGTTGGTTCGTCGTGCAGAGCAGCATGTCGAAACATTGATTCCAGGCTATACCCATTTGCAACGCGCTCAGCCCCTTAGCCTTGCCCACCATCTGCTCGCCTATTTTGAAATGGCCCAGCGCGATTGGCAACGGTTGGGTGAAATCTATCATCGAGTCAATATTTCTCCGTTAGGGTGTGGAGCCCTAGCCGGAACCACATTTCCTATCGATCGCCACTACACCGCTCAGCTCTTGCAGTTTGATGATGTATATGCCAACAGCCTTGATGGAGTGAGCGATCGCGACTTTGCGATCGAGTTTCTCAGCGCTGCCAGCATTATTATGGTGCATCTGTCTCGGTTATCTGAAGAAGTCATTTTGTGGGCATCGGAAGAGTTTGGCTTTGTCACCCTCAACGACAGTTGCTCAACCGGGTCAAGCATCATGCCTCAGAAGAAGAATCCAGACGTTCCTGAACTAGTGCGCGGTAAAGCAGGCCGAGTATTTGGTCACCTTCAAGGCATGCTCGTACTCATGAAGGGGTTGCCATTGGCATACAACAAAGACTTACAAGAAGATAAGGAAGCTCTCTTTGATTCGATCAAAACGGTGCAGGCGTGTCTCGAAGCCATGACTATTCTGTTGGATGAAGGCTTAGAATTTCGCACCCAGCGTCTCAATGAAGCAGTTGCTGAAGATTTTTCAAACGCAACGGATGTGGCGGATTATCTCGCAGCAAAGGGAGTCCCGTTTCGAGAAGCTTACAATTTGGTGGGTAAGGTTGTGAAAACCTCGCTCGCCGCAGGCAAGCTGTTGAAAGATATGGCGCTGGAGGAGTGGAAGGCGCTTCATCCTGCTTTTGAAGCCGATATCTACGAGGCGATCGCCCCAAAAACAGTCGTTGCAGCCCGCAATAGTTACGGCGGCACCGGATTTGACCAAGTTAGATATGCCTTAAATCAAGCCAAATTAATTCTCGAGCATAAAGATTCCTAACGCTGGCTTTTAATTTTTGAGAATATCCAGACTGAAGAATTGGTATGAGGTCTGCATTACGACAACTCAAATGGCTGAAGCAACGCAGTAGCAGGTATTGATCGTTTGCTACGCAACGCCAGGGCAAACAGCTTTCTGTCTTCTTGCTAGAGAGTGAAACACCCCCTCCCTCCCTGGGGCATAGAGGTTTTGAATTTAATCTCATATCATCAAGGCGTAGTTGCCTTTCGATAAATTCCCCTGTCAAAAATAAAGGTAACTTCATATCGTACCATCATTGTACGAGAGCAACCGATCCATTATCTTAAATTTGAGAGGACTGAACACATGGCATATGACCTGCCCCCTCTACCCTATGACTACTCGGCTTTAGAGCCGCACATTTCCAAGCGCACTCTCGAATTTCACCACGACAAACACCATGCCAAATATGTCAACACCTACAACTCTCTAGTTGAAGAAGTAGGCATGGTAGGCAAGCCTATTGAAGAGGTGATCAAGGCAGCGTTTGATGACCCGCAAATGTCAAAACTGCACAACAATGCTGCTCAGGCATGGAACCACACCTTCTATTGGAACTGCATGAAGCCTAGTGGAGGTGGAATGCCATCCGGAGAATTAGCTGACAAAATTAATTCTGATTTAGGTGGATTAGATCAGTTTAAAGATGCATTCAAATCAGCAGCCACTGGGCAGTTTGGTAGTGGATATGCGTGGCTAGTGTCAGATAATGGCACCTTAAAAGTAGTCAATACTCTAAATGCCGAAAATCCAATAGTTCACGGTCAAACCCCGCTGCTCACCATGGATGTTTGGGAACATGCCTACTATCTCGACTACCAAAATGGTCGTGCCAGTTACGCGGAAACCTTCTTAAGCAATCTCGTGAACTGGGACTATGTTGCTCAAAATCTAGCAGCCGCGAAGTAGTGCGCGGTTAGATTTTCACAGGGGCATGGCCTAAATGCCATGTCCCTATATGGACTCACGGAAACATGGGTTAGCAAAAAAGACAAAAGTCTGGTGATTAAAATCGCTACCCAACTAATGTCTGGAAGCATGCCACCTCTGTAGGTTGATTGATTCCCCTTAGTGCGGGCGTCCTGCCTGCGTTGGCAATGCCTCTTAACTTTTTTGTTAAAGCGGTTCAATTCATACACTAAGAATAATAAGGTTTTAGCTTACTATACAAGTAAGCGATCGCACCTATTAAAATTGCAATGTGGAATCCTGATTATCCCCACATCATTCTTTCATTTAGCTATCGAGGCTTCACGATTCAAGTTGATCAGAGCGACTTCGAGGGTCAACCCATATATGCAGCCTGGGTAGATCATGACATCGGCTATGCGATAGCTGAACCATGTGCCCTTAGCCGTAAGGAGGCCATCCGAAATGCAAAGCGTTGGGTTGATCGGCGCTTGAGTTGAGTTGAATCGTGCGTAGAGAGTTTGTATGAAACGTATCAGCAGTGAGCAAGCAGCGACAGGCTGATAGCTAAATACTCCCGAGTATAGCGTTAATTTTCTACAGCCCCTAACCGCAAATCGAGGCTTAAGCGCACCGTTCTAAATTCTATGCTTGACCGCTTAGAAATCGACGAAGCCTGATCTTGCTCGATACATACACGGGAATTTGATAGTGCTCAGCCATCAGCCATGACACCATTCCTAAATGAACGACGATGGTGATTCCGCACCAAAGCACCGGAAACCACGCCCACTGACTGCCCGGCATGGGCGGAAACATGTATGCAAATATGCACACCACTGCCGATGGGAACACGACCAGCGAAATGCCAACCAGCCAGATCGCTAGAGTCACGTTTGAGTCATTTTGATAAGCGGCTTGCCAGGTGCGCCCAGTCCAGCGCCAAGACATAGGCTGTGAACTGTCTACAACCTGCACCGACTGATTGTTCAGATTCGCAGTAAAAATGTGGCGACAAAAGCTGCAGGCAAATGCATCCATTAGAGTTAGAGCAGAAATTTGACCGTGGCGACAGACCGGACAGATATAGGTGTCACGGTAATTCAAATCTCCTTGACTCCGAACCGCCCTAGACGAAGGAGTGTCTGCGTGCTGATGTCTTGCTGGAAGTGGCTTGGTCATAAGCCCACCCGTAATTCGTCAGAACATATCGAAAGAAATTTCAAACCCAAGGCTCTAGAGGGAACCAATCTCAGCCCCTCCAGCACGGCCAATCGTACGCACAATTTCCACACCGTCCTGCTCCAATATGACAACAGGCTCATAGTCAATGTCCATATCGACTCGCTTGACAAGAACTTGCCCATTGCCTATCCGTTCGCCAATCGTGACATATCGACTACTCCGTTCATTCGGCATCATCACGATCACACTGGTTTGTCCACCCACTTGAACCACGCCGCTGATTTCAATCAGACGAGCAAGCGGAGGTGTGGGCGCAGGGGCAGGCACACGGGTAGGATCAGCAGGAGAAGTGGGAGCAGGCACACTTGG
>DBGGTD010000002.1:0-4758 GCA_051162585.1 Elainellaceae cyanobacterium | reverse complement strand
ACTTTACTATTCTCTTTTGTTACGGATTGCAAAAGGCAAGATCCAAAACTAAGAAACCTCGCTAAGCTGAAATCAGCATAACGAAGGTTCTACGTTTAGAGTTCGATTCTTTAATCTTAATTTGCAATCCAGGCTGTCAGTGACTGGTGTCTTGTTGGTTATTATTGGTTCCTTGCAATCTCTGCCTAAAGAATGCTCGAGAGGTAAGCGCAAGACGATACAGGGTGCAGAATGGAAGGCGATCGCCCATAAAGTGCGTCCAAACTGAGTTACATCGTAGGGACAACAATCGGGACGATAAACTCTATTTCAAACCTGCCTTGAGTGCAATGTATTGTGTGCGATACTTAGCCTTCGCTAGATAGACTAGCATCGACGTTTCGGCTACTATTACTTCTGCGGGTTTCGCGAGGTTTCGCTTTGTTGAGTCGAATCTCTCGCCCCATCCATTCAGCCCCATCTAGCGCACTGATTGCGGAATCTTCGTCGGGTTCATTTTCCATCTCCACGAAGGCAAAGCCCCGTTTCCGGCCCGTTTCTCGATCGGTCGGTAGGCTTACTCGTTTGACAGTCCCATATTCAGCAAATATCTCCCGAATATCGTCTTCGGTTGCTTGAAAGGCCAGATTTCCAATATAGATAGTCACAATCCTCTCCGAACCAGGTGAAGTCACTACATAGCTAATTAAACGCTCAGACAGAAGCTCCGGGATTCACAAGTTACCCCTCATACTTCATAGTCAAATCGCATTTGCGGCGATCATATCCGATCTCCACTTGAATGACAGCTATGCTTCACTACATCTAGCAAATCTTTTTAGATTTTTCATGTAAAGTCGTGCTATCGAGCAGATAGACGGCCTCTCCGATGGTTAGCGTATAACCTGCTGCATATAGTCTCCCCATAGATCAGCAGCCTGAGCGCTGCTTCCCGATGTCGGAGTATTATCGTCATTCCCTAACCAAACGCCCGTGACTAAATTTTGGCGAGGCACATATCCTACAAACCACAAATCGATATTGTCATTGGTGGTGCCTGTCTTTCCGGCCTCTCCAACCCCAATATAAGCATTGCGCCCTGTTCCTCCCTGAATGACCCCCTGAAGTAAACCAGTCATTCGATCGGCAACAGATGAGTCAATGACCGATATGTTGGACTCTGCATCCTCTGCGTAGCTGTAAATAACCCGACACGTGCTTAAGTCGTTCGAGTTAGCACAGTCACTGCTGTCGAGAATACGAGTGATGAGATGGGGACGATTATAGATGCCTTGGTTTGCCAAGACCCCAAAGGCTCCCGCCATTTCTATTAGTGTCACCTCACTCTGCCCCAAAATTAAACCTGGGGTAGAGTTAAGTTCAGACCGGATTCCCATGCGCTGAGCCACTCGGACAACCGCATCCAGCCCAACTTCTTGGGCAATTCGAAGCGCAACCACGTTTTCTGAGCGGGCTAAGCCGCTATACATATCTAGACTACTTGCGCCTGATCGACATCCCTCAAATGACTGCCCGCCCCAATTGAGCGGAGCACACGAAAATTGGGTGCCCGGAGAAATACCTTGTACAAGGGCAGCAGTATAGGCAAATACCTTAAAGGTCGAACCGGGTTGTCGCAACGCTTGAGTGGCTCGATTAAATTGACTTTGTTGGAAATCTAATCCCCCAACCATTGACTTCACCGAACCCGTTGCTGAATCTAACGTGGCGATCGCTCCTTGAGAAAATCCAAGAGCTGCACCGGTAGTATTGATAGAGTTTTCAAGCGAACTTTCGGCAAATAGTTGCAAGCGAGGATCAAGCTCAGTTTCAACGATAAAATTTCCTTCTTGGGCTAACTGACTGCCTAAAAGCGCCTCTAACTCAAAAAAAACCTGCGCGTAGAAGTATGGAGCAATTGTACTTTCAAGTTCTTCGATAGCTTTTGGGCTAATTTCAATGCGCGATCGCCTTGCCCGTTGAGCCTCTTCTTGACTGACCATTCCTAGAGCAGCCATGCGACTAATAACTCGATTTCGTAATGAAACCGCTGCCTCGTAATCTCGTACTGGATTAAACCGATTTGGAGCCGGAAGAATTCCCACGAGGGTAGCTGCTTCCGAAAGAGTCAGATCGCTTGCAGACTTATCAAAATAGAACCGAGCTGCATCCTCAAATCCAGAATTGCCGCTTCCTAAATACACTCGATTGAGATAAGTCTTGAGCAGAAAATCTTTGCTATAAAACGTTTCTAATTTGAGCGCGACAACAGCTTCTCGCAGTTTACGAGCGGGTGAATCCTCTGTGCCTACATAGTCTCGAAAGACACTCCGCGCAAGCTGCTGCGATACAGTGCTACCTCCTTCTCGAATTTCGCCGCCGCGAACATTAGTAATCAGGGCTCGCAAAATTCCTAGAGGGTCAATACCCAAATGCCAGTAGTATCGGGTATCTTCTGATGCAATCACGGCTTTTGGCAGATATTGGGAGAAATCTGACAGTCGAGCCAACTCTACATGAGATTGATTTCGAGGCGGTCGGAGCGGAGTTTCATCATCACCCGCATACACAATGACGGGACCCTGAACTGAGGCAGGAAGAGGTCGCACCGAAAATTTTTGCCATTCTGCCCCAATCCATGCTGCCGTAAGAACCGTGACCCCCAAGAAGCCATACAGCCCGTATCGCGCAGTTCTAACGTACCAAGGAGGCGGGTCAACAAATTGCAGGCGTACTGCTGCGGCTAATTCGGGCGGGCCAAGTGTCAGAATGTCTCCATGACGCAGTGGAAGCTTGGCAACTCGCCGCTTGCCTAAATAGATACCGTTAGTCGATTTCTCGTCTTTGATAACAAAGGGATTGCGGGGTTGTCGACTGTCTCGGGTCACGGAAAGATGAACTTGGCTGACTACGGGGTTACGAACGACGATATCGCATGATTTAGAACTACGTCCTAAAAGGTAGCGATCGCCAAGTAATGGGTAGATGTCGGCCTGGTCTGATTCTGAATCCTGCACCCAAAGTTCAGCGACCTTAGCATCTGGTTTAAGCGCAAGCTTGGAGAAATCTACCTTGGATTGAACAGACTGAAACGCCTGCGTAATCGTGCCAAGTATTGTCTTTGGCTTATTGGGAGGCTGGGGAGAGGGCGGCTGAGGTGAAGCCATACGCCGTTGGAGAAACTACATGAATATGGAAAAACAGAAGCGCGTAAAAACTGTCTCACGTAGAATTCATTGTACTAGCTTGATTTAAAGACGGGTTGAATTCATCATCCGCCTTTATAGCCCTACGGGTTCAGTTTTACTGGTGGTGGCTAAAACCATTCTTAAGACAGATGCCAAATTCGCTAATTTACGGATCAATTCCTATAGAGACGAGGAAACCTAAGGTTAGTTTCGCATCGCTACATATAGTGCTGGTGCTTAAAATTTAGCGCTGGTGATTTGATCCTTGGCAATAAGTGGTGTCCCATAAGGGGCTTCAAGTGGCGTCTAACTCTAAATCCAACTCTCCCATCTCACAGTTGGCATTCATTTTTAACGTGAATACCATAGAGACAATATGCCCGAGAAACAGTACGACATGACAGAGCGTCTCGATTGATAGTTAGAAATTTGATGAAATCGCGCTCTTAAATGCTTCTCTTGATTAAGGGTTGTGCCAATATAATGTGCATGACATGCGTGCCAAAAATTTCCAAAAAAATTTCCATGGATATTAAATCCTGTCTGCTCATTATTTAAAACCATGGTTGACTTTACGGTTGCTATCCCTACCTATAATGGCGAATTTCGATTACCTGAGGTGCTTAACCAGCTATGTAAGCAGATAGGAACTGAATCATTTTCTTGGGAAGTGGTCATTGTTGATAACAACAGCAGCGATCGCACAGCATCAGTCATTCAGCGATATCAACAGTTTAGCCGTGTTCCGATTCACTATTGCTTTGAGCCAGATCAGGGAGCCGCTTATGCCCGTTCGAGGGCAGTTAGAGAAGCGCATGGAAATCTAGTGGGCTTCTTAGATGATGACAATATTCCATCCTGCAATTGGGTTTCTGAAGCCTACGCGTTTGGGCAACAGCATCCTAATGCAGGAGCCTATGGCAGCCAAATTCATGGAGAATACGAAGTCACTCCTCCTAAGCACTTTGAGCGTATCGCTCCCTTCTTAGCCATTACCCAGCGTGGTTCTAAACCGCTTCTCTATGTCCCAAGCCGCAAGATTTTACCCCCTTCTGCAGGGCTAGTGGTTCGCAGACAGGTATGGCTAGACCATGTCCCGACGCAACCTATTTTGGTGGGCCGTTTGGCAGATAATCCTCTAGCGGGTGAAGACCTCGAAATGATCTCTTACATTCAGCGATCTGAGTGGGAAGTGTGGTACAACCCCTTGATGGAAATCGTCCATAAAATTCCTCAGCAACGATTAGAAAAACACTATTTAATTTCTCTATTTCGAGGAATGGGGCTAAGCCGTCATGTCACTCGCATGCTAAATGTGAAACCGTGGCAGCGCCCATTTGCGTTTTTGGCCTATCTACTCAACGACACTCGCAAAATAGTGATTCATCTTATAAAGCACCGAATTCGTGCCAAGACCGACGTAGTTGCAGCCTGTGAATTAGAGTTTTTCTGGAGCAGTTTGATTAGTCCATTTTATCTTTGGAAAGGAGGCTATTTAAAGCCCTCCAAAAAGCCGTTTACGACTCACCAGGAGAGCAATCCAGTTCAAAGTCAAATTCTGTAGCAATTCCGGGTTGTGAGCGGTGGGGCG
>DBGGTD010000001.1:0-4167 GCA_051162585.1 Elainellaceae cyanobacterium | reverse complement strand
TTTTCGAGCAATAGCTAGGGAAAATCCTCTGTTATAAATACCAGTTAAATGGAGGAAACGCCAGTAGTCGAACTTACAAAACGACCAGTTAAATGGAGGAAACGCCAGTAGTCGAACTTACAAAACGTGGCAAACCTTGATTCAAGTCCTTCGAACGTCAAGCATTATATTCTTATGAAGATTTTATGAAGCAGTGGTCTTCAGAGATAACTTCAATTCTTTATACAAGGAGAATAAAAGGAATAGCGTTACAAATCGACCCTTTTTCGGTTAGGGCATTGGGATCCGCAAACATGAGGAGCGATCGCTTTATTACCTACGCATTGCCTATCGTTCCAAGAAGCTAGGTCACATCTGTCACTCCGAAAGCAGCAACGCGGAGCGACAAAATTTCGGCTCGATATGGTTGTTTATACTAAGATGCTGTAGCTCTCTGGGCGCGGCTACATTATTGCGCTTGCCAGCTATTGATACCACCTGCCATATCATAAACATGATAGAACCCTATCTCGTTCATGATTTGCATACTTTCGTGACTTCTTCTACCAGAACGGCAGTAGACTAAATACGTTGACTGACGGTCGAGTTTATCCAGTTCTTCCTTAAACCCTTCACCCCGAAAGTCAATATTAATGGACTTATCTAAATGCCCGCTAACATACTCTTGAGCGGTTCGTACATCAAGAACAACCAGAGGGCGATCGCCCTGATAAGTTTGAATAAAATCATAGGTTTTTTGTACAGTCAAAATATTTTCAGATTGAATAGACATAACCTCGATTTTCCAAAAACTAGAGATGTTCGGCTCTGTTTATAGACCTTGAAGCACGAAGGTGAAGTGGGTTTAGAACCTATCCGAAAACCCCTGACGAGGTTTTGAATTCCGGAAACTCTAGCGAGTCTTCAGATAGGCGCTTATCCGATAGCGGTGATAGCACTTAAAGGAACGAGTTATTGTGTCAAACAAACTTCGTGCTCTCAACAGTCCTAGTTCTCTTGGGTCATTCCGATATCATTACAATACCGACACTTCGGGAGATTGAACAGCATTCCTCAAAATGAGAATTGCTGTTCAATTACCAATTTTCTTTAAAGTTTGTCTAAAGATATTCAGATGGGCTCGCTCCAGCGTGCCAGCTTAATCATATTTCAGCTAAAAATGTTATCAGTTGGGTAAATGCATCTACTCTAAAAACTCTTCAATGGCGTTCGGTAATTTTTAGACGGTTGTTCTTGACTGCTTCAAATTATTTTATAGGCAGATATGTATCCTCTGACTTTATTTCTATCCCTTTTTAATTCAGTCCAGTTTAACTCAATCCAGCGGGCGCTATTAGGGCTTGGGTTAATGTCCGCAAGCATGGGCGTTTATTCTCCTGATCGGGCGATCGCCGCAACCAATGAAATCACGATTGATCTCAATCAGACGTCCCCGACTGCTCCTGCGTCCCCAAGCGATCAAGCCTATACGCTAGGTGCGGGCGATCGCCTGCAAATTGATGTGTTTCAGCTTACACAATATAGCGGCGAGTTCGAAATCCTTGTCAGTGGGGTGATTAATTTACCTGTTGCGGGTGAGGTTTATATCGAGGGAATGACCTTAGGGGAAGCAACGGATGCAATCACAGCAGCATATTCTCAAATCCTCCGTCGTCCTAT
Organism: Elainellaceae cyanobacterium; assembly: GCA_051162585.1. Lineage (GTDB taxonomy): Bacteria > Cyanobacteriota > Cyanobacteriia > CAZCXK01 > CAZCXK01 > DBGGTD01. The sequence continues at coordinate 2,508 of DBGGTD010000001.1, read as the reverse complement.
GGTCACCCTGAGTCTAATTGCTCGCCGCTCTATCCAGATTGGCATTGCGGGTGAAGTCAATCGACCTGGCTCTTATACGGTTGCATTAGGCGATGCAGAATTCCCAACCATTACGCAAGTTTTAGAGCAAGCCGGTGGAATTCGCATGGCTGCTGATCTGAGTCAAGTGCAAGTCCGTCGTCCAAACGGTGGTTCAGAACAGGTGATCACCGTGAATCTTCAGCAGCTACTTCGCACGGGTGACTTGAGTACCGACATTGTGCTTCGAGATGGCGACACAGTGTTCATTCCTACTTCAACCAATCCCGATATTGCAAGCGTCGCCGAACTCACAACCGCTAGCTTTGCGTCAGATGAAAATCAAGAAATTAACATTGCTGTCGTTGGAGAGGTGTTTCGCCCTGGGCCATACATCGTTACAGGCAGCGCTCGAACCGGGCAAGCAGGTTTGCCGGGGGGTACTAATGGTTCTGGACAACTACCTACAGTCACACGAGCCATTCAGGTTGCTGGAGGAATTAAGCCCTTAGCAGATGTTCGGCAGATTCAGGTGCGCCGTGCTACTCGCTCTGGGACAGAACAGGTCATTGACGTGAATTTGTGGCAGTTGTTGCAAGCGGGGGATCTGAGCCAAGATCTAGCTCTGCAAGAAGGGGATACGGTGTTTATTCCGACTGCGACAGACATCAATTTAGAAGAATCAGCTCAGCTAGCATCCGCTAGTTTTTCACCCGACACCATTCAGGTGAATATCGTTGGAGAAGTAGATCGACCCGGAACAGTAGACATTCCTCCCAATACTCCTCTCAATCGAGCCGTATTATCGGCAGGCGGCTTCACAAATCGAGCGCGGCGACGCTCCGTAGAACTGGTTCGACTGAATCCAAATGGTACCGTCTCTGCTAGAGAAATCCCTATTGATTTTGCTCAGGGTGTTGACGACGAAAATAATCCGGCTCTCCGCAATAATGATGTAATCATTGTGAGTCGATCGGCTGCTGCCAGTGTATCGGATACCTTACAAACGGTAGTCAGTCCAATTAGTCCATTTCTGACGCTATTTAACTTTCCATTCCAGTTTTTGCGATTGTTTGAGAGATAGCGAATTTTAGGTGCATTAGGGAACCATGACCATAACGGGCATTGATATTGTCCGACGGGAATGAGAAACAGCATGTGCAATAAGCTTTGGGGGCAAGATGAAGACTGAACAATCGTTATCCGTATCTGGAACGCCCAACGACAATGATGAGGGAGGACTAGAACTTGGTCAAATCGCAGCTGCACTGCGTCGCCGAGCATTGATTATTGCAGGTGTCACTACTGTTGTTGCGTCAGCCGCTGTCCTCAAGGCTCTTAACGATACACCTGTCTACCAATCAAGTTTTGAACTTCTAACGGAACCCGTTACTCTTGAAACTCGCATTATCTCAACTGCCAACCCAGAAACGCTGAGTAATCAAGAAGATTTTGTTGCTGCGTCCGTCGATGAGGCAAAACTGAAGATTCTCAAAAGCCCAAAAGTCTTAACCCCTGTCTTGGAGACGCTCCAACCCCAACATCCTGAAATCACTTATCAAAATCTACTTAATAATTTATCGGTTAGCACGACCTCAGAAGATATCTTGACTGTGACCTATCAATCACTCGATCCGGTCTTGGTTCAAGATGTACTAGAGACAGTCGCAGAGGCGTATGTGCAGTTCAGTCTCGAAGATCGACAAAGTGATATCCTCCGAGGTATTAAGTTCGTTGACGATCAGCTCCCTCAACTTCGCGATCGAGTTGATTCACTCCAGGAAGATTTAGAGCTATTACGCCGACAGTACAACTTAATTGATCCCGAAGTTCAAAGTGACGAGCTTACTAGACAAATTAGCGCCTTTAAGCAAGAACAGCTTAGTATTCAGGTTCAATTAGACGAAGCCAGTCGACTCTATGCTGACTTGCAACAAGAATTAGATCGGCAAGGTGAAACGGCCGTCGCCTCAGCGCTCACAGAAGATCCTAGATATCAAAGCCTGTTAGATCAAATCTTGGAACTAGACCGTCAAATCTCTCAAGACTCTGTACTTCTTCGCGAGGAAAGTCCGGAAATTCAAATCTTGCAAGAAAGACGACAAAGTCTCTTACCCCTAGTTGAGCAGCAGGGAGTCCGGGTTGAACGTCAGGTTTCAAGCTATATTCGAGAACTTGATGCTCGCAATCAGGCACTAACCGATGCTGTTAACTCGCTCAACACCCAAATCAAAGAATTATCATCTGTTACCCGTCGATATAGCGATATCCAGCGTGAACTTCAGATTGCTACCGATAATCTCAACGAGTTTTTGTCCAAGCGAGAGGCATTGCGAATTGATGCGGCTCAACGGCAAGCCCCATGGGAGATACTGTCTCAACCTGAAGAACCTAAAGCCTCTGTGGCTAGCGCACGACGAAACTTATTGCTGGGCACAACGCTGGGATTGATTTTAGGTACGGGAGTCGCTCTGTTTATAGACAAACTAA